>JAGWBB010000058.1:12094-45289 GCA_021296095.1 Desulfurellaceae bacterium
CAAGCCTCAACCGACCCCGTCGTCCAGCAGTTTATCACCGGCCAGACCCAGGGGCCGATTGAGGCGCAATAGGATGAAACTGGACTCAGAACTTGTGGTCGGTTGGCTGGTCGTACTGGCGCTGGGCGGCTTGGTCTATCTGTCTCTACAGTTCGGCCAGGTCAGCTTTGCCGGCACCCAGCACTACCGCCTCACGGCCGAGTTCTCCGATGCCGGCGGCCTGCAGAGCGGAGCCCGGGTCGAGGTAGCTGGGGTGGAAATCGGGCGGGTTGAGTCTGTGACCCTGACCGACAGCCTGACACAAGCTCGGGCAACACTGAGTATCCAGCCCGACATTCGGCTCCCCCAGGACAGCCGGGCGGCGATTAAAACGGCCGGTCTGATCGGCGAGCGCTTTATTGACATTGAGGTTGGGCCAGCAGCCGAAACCATCAGCCCCGGCGGTCGGATTCGGCACACCGAGTCTGCCACCGACATCCTTGACACCGTCGGCCAGGTCTTGTTTGGCAACCTCAACGCGCCCGAGCAGACCGACGGTGCTGCGGCAAACGACGCGTTCGATCTCGGTCTTGATTAGGAGAGCCATGCACCATATTAGGCTGATTAGCACCACACGCAGGAGGGACAGAGTGTCTGTCGTATTCATCACCGCTATGCTCCTCATCGGTCTTTTGAGTACGGGCTCCGCTCCGGTCTGTGCCCAGGTCCAGAATTCTGCCCAAGACTCCTATGAAGCCGGGGGGCCAGACCTGCGGACGCCGGACGACCCGTGGGAATCGTTCAACCAGCCCATGTTCAGCTTCAACCTCAAGCTCGATGAATATGTGTTGCGACCGGTGGCGACCGGCTACGCCGAAGTGGTTCCTGAGCCCGGCCAGCACGGCATTGACCGGTTCTTCAAAAATCTGGGCGTGCTGCCCCGGGTCGTGAACAGCGTGCTCCAGGGAAAAATTGACGGGGCTGGACGCGAAATCGGTCGCTTTGCCGTGAATACCATCCTGGGTGGCATCGGCTTTTTTGATGTTGCCGACAGTCTGTTCGGCTGGCGGCCGAGCGAGGAAGACTTCGGCCAGACCCTGGGCCACTACGGCATTTCGTCCGGCCCGTATCTGGTCCTGCCCTTCTACGGTCCCTCAACGGTTCGCGACACCTTTGGTTTTGCCGTTGACAGCGCGATGAATCCGATGAACTATCTGTTGGCAGCCTTAGACATATTTGCCATTCAGAGCGGCCAGACGGTCGGCAATGCCGTCAATACCCGCTCGCTCAACCTGGAACTCTTTGAACAGGTTGAACTGGTCTCGGTTGACCTGTATGGGGCGGTTCAGGACGGCTACTTGCAGCGGCGAGCCAACGCCGTCAAGGAGTAGGGCATGCGGGGAGTGAGGGGGTTGTGGTGAACACGGTGAGGAGAACACTGGTCAAGAGTATCGGCATTGGACTGCTGGGGCTGGTCTTTCCCGGCCTGGCCACAGCCACAGACTCGCCCCTCGCGGTCATACGAACGACGATGTACGAGATCGTCGCCATTCTCCAGGATCCAGCCTATCAGGAGCCGGACCAGAGCCAGGTCCGCATCCAAAAAGTCCGCGAGGTTGCCCTCCCCCAGTTTGACTCTCGGGAAATTGCCAAACGCACCCTAGGGGTGCACTGGCGAGATCGGACAGAGGAACAGCGACAGGAATTCATCAGACTTTTTACGGACTTAATAGAAAAGACGTATAGCAGTACCTTAGACCGTTACCGCGAGGATACCGAAATTTTCTTTGACCGTGAGCATATCGACGGCAGCTATGCCGAGGTTGATTGTCGGATTCTGGCCCCCTCGTTGAAAAAAACCTTCTCGCTGAGCTACCGTCTGCACCTGGTCGAAGGACGCTGGTTGATCTACGACGTGGTGATTGAAAACGTCAGTATGGTCCGCAACTACCGGACTCAGTTCAACCGGATCATCAACAAATCGTCGTATGAAAACCTGGTGCAGAGCATCGAGAGCAAGCTGAAACAGCTCGCCGCCTCGCCCTCATAGCCTCGTCCTGATAGTCGCCAGCAGGGCCTCCGCTACCCGATTCGTCTCAGTCCGCCTGAGGGGGACGCCGGCCCAGGGCTCCCAGCAGCAGGTGGGGAAAATCAACGGTCATCCCGTCCACCCCGGCCGCCATTGCGGCCCGCATCAGCTCGGGGTCGTCGACCCCCCAAGCCCGGATGTCCAGCCCCAGGTCTTGCCAGGCGCGGACTTGATCGGGCGAGACAGCCTTGGCCGGAGGACAGAACTGGTCGAGCCCGGCCGCAATGACCCGCTCGACCGTCTGCTCCTGCACGTCAGAGGCCAGAAATCCCACCTTGACCTCTGGCGCCAGCGTCTTGAGATTTTGCACGACCGGGAAATAGAACGAGGTAAAAGCGACCGCGTGCAGCAGGCCATATTCCCGGACCAGCTCCAGGACACGGACCTCAAGGTCGAGCTGCTTGACCTCGATGATCAGCGGAATCCGCCCGCCGTAGTGAAGCAGGGTGTCACCGAACAACGGTACCCGGGCGCCCCGAAACTCGGCGCCAAACCACCCCCCGGCATCCAGCTCTCTAATCGCCGCCCACGGCGTCTCGCGCGCGAAGCCCTGACCGTTGGTAGTCCGGGCCAGCCGTTCATCGTGGAGCAGGATCAATTCTCCGTCGCTGGTCGCCCGCACATCGGTTTCAATCGCGTCCACTCCCAGAGACACGGCCAAGTCAAAGCTGGCCCAGGTATTTTCAGGCGCCAGAGCCGCCGCCCCCCGATGTCCGATCACCTGCATGACCCCAGCTGTACCAGATTCGGACCGTCCCCGCCATTGCGAACCGGCCTCACTCGAGTCCATCACGACTTGCCAGGCCACCGGACGGAGGCTAGGCTGACAGGCTACGGTCAAGACACATGGAGCCGACCGGACTGAGTATGAAAAAGCGCTGGATCACAATCTTTCTGGGCGGCCTGCTGGGTCTTTTTATGCTGAGCCTGGCGGTCTTGTCCCTGTTTCCCGGCTTTGTTCTGTCCCTGGCCGTTGAGGCGGACCGGACAGCCGCCGGCCTGGAAGAGCGGACGGTGCAGGTCGCCGAGCACCGGATTCAGTATCTCTCCGGAGGAAGCGGAGAACCCCTGGTGCTGCTGCACGGCTTTGCCGCCAACAAGGACAACTGGACCCGCGTCGCCGCCTATCTGACTCCCCATTTCCGCGTCATCGCTCCAGACCTGCCGGGCTTTGGCGAGAGTAGCCGGGACGCCCAAGCCCGCTATGCGGTCGCCGATCAGGTCGAGCGGCTGCACGCCTTTGCCCGTGCCCTGGGTCTGGCCCAGTTTCATCTTGGCGGCAATTCAATGGGCGGCTGGATAGCCGGCGCCTATGCCGCCGGCTATCCACACCAGGTCCAGAGTCTGTGGTTATTGGCGCCCGGCGGAGTAGCCTCGGCCCAAGCCAGCGAACTCGCCCAGCACCTGGCCCGGGGCGAGAATCCCCTCCTCGTCAACCGGCCTGAGGACTTCGACACGATGTTCGACTTCGCGGCCGTCACACGTCCCTGGATCCCCGGTCCGATCAAGCGTTACCTGGCCCAGCAAGCCATACGTCAACGCGATTTCAACGCCAAAGTTGTCCGGGAGCTGGCCGAAACCCCGCTCTCCCTAGAACCGCTCTTACAAGATCATCCAGTCCCAGCCCTGATCGTGTGGGGAGAGCAAGACCGCATCTTACACGTTTCAGGGGCGGCGATACTGGCAGGGCTGATGCCGAACGCCCAAGCCGTGGTCATGCCCCACACCGGCCATATTCCCATGATCGAGCGGCCCCGGGAAACCGCCGAACGCTTCCTGCGCTTTCAGCACATTGACTTCTGAGCGTCTCAGTCTGTGGCCGTCCGTCTCTCGCACGCCGACAAAAACACAAAGCCCAGCCCGAGCAGCAGGTTGGCTGAGACCAGCCGGGTATACCAGGCGTGCAGGCGGGCAAATTCATCCCGAAAGACCTGTTTTGCCGGGTCGAAATTGTCAAAATCCTGGATCTCAACCGTCCGCAGGTATTCCAGCCGGTCGGCAATCGGGATGGCATAGATCAGCAGCCCGGCCAGCATCAGCAGCCATAGGGCAGCTTTAGCCACCCGCAGCCGGGTTCGTTCGGCCGGGTGCAGCACAAAGTACATCGCGCCGAATCCCATGCAGGCCGCAGCCACGCCCTCCAGGCGATTGAGCTTGGCCAGAATGACGGCGTTGATATTCCCGGCCACATTGATGCTGGGCGCCTCCTGGAACACACTCCCGGCCACCGCAAAACCAAAGCCTGCCAAGGCTCCGATCCAGACCCCGGCCCCCAGGTTCTCAACAAAGAACACCAGCGTATGCAGCGTGCGTTTGCCCATGCCTGTCCTCCTGGCCCTATTCCTGGCCCTACTCCTCTCGCAAGGCCAGCGCCGGTGAGGTCCGGGACATCTTGAAGGCCGGATAGACCCCGGCCAACAGCGCGGCCAGCACGGCCAGCAGCACGGCCTGAACGAGCAGGCCGGGGACAATTTCCAGCTCCAGGGTCCAGCCAAACGAGCGCCGATTTATCACAAACACCAACACCGAGGCCAGCAGCAGGCCGACCGGCAGGGCCAGCAGGCCGGCCAGCAGACCCATCACACCGGTCTGGGCGGTGACCAAGCCCCAGACCTGACGCGGCGTAAAGCCGGTCGCCCGCAGTACGCCGAATTCGCGTTCGCGTTCCAGCTGCAAGGCCATCAGCGCACTCAGGACACCGATAAACGCCACCGCCGTGGTCAGCAGGTGAAGCACCGAGGTAATGGTGAAGGTGCGGTCAAAAATCTCCAGCGAGGCCTGGCGCAGGGACCGGTTCGAGCGGAGCTCGACCTCCTGCACCGAGCCGACCAGCCGCCGCAGCGAGGCCACCATTGCCGCCACATCCCGGTCAGGACTCAGCCACAGCCCCAGCGACGACACGCCCCGGTCGTGCCAGAACTGCTCATAGGTCCGGCGGCTCATCATCACCAGCCCCCGGTCCGAGCCGTAATCGGCAAAAATCCCGGCGACCCGAAAATCGTGTACGCCCCGGTCGGTCCGCAGACGGACAGCGCCGCCCACCCGCAGCCGGTGATGGTAGGCGTACGGCTCTGACACAATGACCGTGTGTTCAGCCTCAAAGGCCGGCCATACCACCTCCGGCCGGCCTTCAACAAAGCGGTAGGAAGAATACCTGTCGACATCGAGCCGCAGGGCCACCAGCTGGACCCGGCCGGTCGGTGATTCGACCGACACCCGCCGGTAGGTACTCACCGCCTCCACCCCCGGGGCGGCTGACAGACGGGCGACAACGGCCGGGTCCAGGCTGCCCTCATTCCAGCGCGACACCAGGCTGGGAGGAGCAATATAGATATCGGCCTGGAGAGCGTTCTCCAGCCAATAGGCCACGGTCTGCCGAAAACTCTCAATCATGATGCCCACCCCAACCGTCACCGACACGGCGACCATCAGGGCTGCAATCGCCACCGCAGTCCGGCTCAGCGAGGCCAGCACGCTGCGAATACACAGCCGTCCGACAATATCCGTCCGTGTCCCGATCAACAGCTGGACCACCCGCAGCAGGCCAACCACGGCCACCGGCGTGACCAGCACACAGCCCAGGAAGATGGTGAACAGACCGCCAAAGCTCAGGATCAGGTCACGGCTGGGCAGCAGCAGCAAACCCGCCCCGACCAGCATCAGGCACACGCCAGCCACGGCCGCCCAGGGCAAAACCCGTTGCGACCGGGCTTCGAGTGTCGAGCGGTTCAGCACCGCCCGCGGCTGGGTGGCCGTGGCCTCCAGCGCCGGAGCCAGGGCGGCCACCAGGCTGGCCCCGAGTCCCAGCCCCAAGCCCTTGAGCAGCCCCAGCCCGCTGATCGTCAGCTCACGCACGCTGACGACAAAGTACAGATCGGTGATCGTCTGGGTCACCAGCCGGACCAGGCCCTGGGCCAGGGCGACCCCCAGCACGAGTCCGGCGGCCGTACCCAGCAGACCCAGCAGGGCGGCTTCGGCCACAATCAGGCTGAAAATTTCCCGGCGGGTGACGCCGACAACCCGCAGGGCGCCGATCAGGCTGCGACGCTGGACGACCGAAAAAGTCATCGTGTTATAGATCAAAAACATGCCGACAATCAGAGCCAATAAACTCAGCGCGCTCAGGTTCAGGCTGAAGGCGCGGGTCATCTGGGCTACCGACTGCGAACGGGCGGCCGCGCTGCGGACCTCGGCGCCGGGCGGCAACACCGCCCTGATTTTGGCCAGCTCGGCCTGGCCCGGCGGACCGGCCGGAATCATCAGATCGATCCGACTCAAACGCCCGGTCAGGCCCAGCAGTTCCTGAGCGGTGGCAATATCGGTCACCAGCAGGCTGTCCAGCGCCCGGCGGCTCAGCGCATCGGCCGGCTCCAACAGGGCGATGATGCTGAGCCGCTGACGGACGCCGCCGGCCCGAACGGTGAGCTGGTCGGCCTGCCCTTCTGCGGCTTTGTCTCCGGCCAGCCCGAGACCCAGCTCACGACCCGTCCCGTAGGACATGATGGCGGTTGCCGGCCGGGTCAAAAACGACACCAACGCGGTCTGCCCCCGGCTGTTCAGCCCGGCCAGATAGGGCCGAAACGGCGCCTCGGCAAACGGGTCAACACCCAGCACCCGAAAGGTCCGGCCCGGATAGTCGGGTGCCGCCACATCGCCCTCGACAACCGGCGCCGCCAGCCGGACACCAGCCTCAATCCGCACGGCGCGAAAGATGTCCTCGGGAATCCCCCGCGAGCCACCGACAATCTGGTGCGTCGCCCGCCCCACCACACTGTCGGTTGACAGCAAGAAGGCGCGCTGGGCGCTGGTATTGGCCAGATCGATGGCCACCACAACCGCCACCCCCAGGGCCACGCCGACAAAAGACAGGCCCATCTGCCACGGATGGCGGAGCAGATAGCGCAGGCTGGCCCGCCACAGCACACGGCTCATGGCGATTTCCCGGCCAGCCGTTCCAGCAGATGTCCGTCCTGGATGCTGAAAATGCGGTCGGCCATGCCGATGACCTCTTGGCTATGGGTCACCATCAGCAGGGTCTTGCCGGCCTGGCGGGTCAGACGGTCGAGCAGCCCGAGCACCGTGCGGCCGGTCTCAATATCCAGATTGCCGGTCGGCTCATCGGCCAGAATCAGGAGTGGCTCATGCACCAGGGCACGGGCAATCGCCACCCGCTGCTGCTCCCCCCCGGACAGGCGGTCGGCAAAGTCGCCCGCCCGGTCGGCCAGACCGACCCGGTCGAGCATGGCCAGACTGGCCTGCTCGGCCCGTTCCGCGTCCCAACCGTTCAGCTCCAGGGGCAGCAGGATATTTTCCTGAATGCTGAGGGTGGGCAGCAGATTGAAAAACTGAAAGACAAAGCCGATATGCCGGCGGCGGAAGAGGGTGCGTTGCTGCTCGCTGAGCCGGGCCAGGGACAGCGGACCGGACTCGTCCAAGCCGGGATAGACCACCACCTCGCCCGCGGTCGGCATGTCGATACCGCTGATCAGATTCAGCAGGGTGGACTTGCCCGAACCGCTACGGCCCAGCAACACGACGAACTCGCCAGCCTGAATCGTCAGGTTGACCTCACGCAAGACCGTGTGGGAGCGTTCGCCCTCCTGGTAGACCTTGGTCAGGCGGCGCAGTTCGATCAGTGGGGGAGCCATGCAGGGGAAGTGTTTCAGAAACTCGGCCGGGGTCAAGCCGGGGGCGAAAACCCGACCGCCGGCAGGAATAGCAGACGGCTATCGCCCTCAGTCATAGAGTCCGCTTCTGCCACCGCCGCTATGTTCATCCCTCCGGCTAACCCTTCAAGAAGACACGCAACAGGCAGGAGAAAAAGCCGACCCAACCGCCATACTATGAGAGCTGGGTTCAGGTGTATTTCAATCAGCGCGTTCGCCCATTCCCCGCGTCTCTCCTGCCTCTCTTGTCCACCCCTGTGTCAGCCGAACACGCCGCCGGCTCGGAGGTCAACGATCTGGGCCGACGACAGCCCTATCTCGGTCAAGACCTGCTCGGTATGTTCACCCAGCATTGGCGCGGGCAAACGCAGCTCGGCCGGGGTTTCGGCAAACCGGGCTGCCGGGCGGGTCATGCGCGTGCGACCGACGTGCGGATGCTCGGACTCGACGATCAGCCGGTTGGCCACGATCTGCTCGTTGGTCAGCATGTCCTGGCGGCTCAGGGCCGGCGCGCACGGCACCTGCTCGGCATCGAGCCGGGCCAGCCACTCGGCGCTGGTGCGTGTCTTCATGACCTCGGCCGTCATGTCGAGCCGGGCGTCGGCGTGTTTCATCCGCCCGGCCGGCGTGCGAAAGCGCTCGTCCTCAAGCCACTCGGGTTTGTCCAGGGCTCGGACCATGCCGGCCCACTCCTTGTCCGACATCGCCCCGGCGGTGATATAGCCGTCGGCCGTCTCGAAGATCAGGTCACGCGTGTCGGGCGGCCGCGACACAGCCTCGCCGTTGCGCACAAAGGTGTGGTAGGCCATGCCCTCCGGCCACAAAAACGATACCACCGCATCCAGCATCGCCAGGCGCACGTGCTGGCCCGTCCCCGTCCGCTCGCGGGCCAGCAGCGCGGCAGTCATGGCCTGGGCGGCGGTCAGGGCCGTCACCTTGTCCGGGATGACCAGACGCATCATCTTGGGCCGTCCGGTCACGGGGTCGCGCTGGATATCGGTCAGGCCGGACAGGGCCTGAATCACCGGATCGTACACCCGCTTATGCGTATACGGACCGACCTCGCCAAAGCCGCTGATCGAGACATAGATCAGCTCGGGCTTGACCCGGCGCAGGGTCGGCTCGTCTATGCCCAGACGCTCGACCGCGCCGGGCCGAAAGTTCTGGACAAACACATCCGACTCGGCCACCAGCTGTTTGAGCAGGCTGACTCCCCGCTCGCACTTGAGGTCGATGGCCACCGAGCGTTTGTTGCGGTTGATCATGCTGAAGGTCGGCGAGATGCCTGTGCTGCTGAAGGCCCGGGTCAGGTCTCCGGCCTGGGGTGGCTCGACCTTAATCACGTCGGCCCCCTGATCGCCCAGGATCATGGTCGACATCGGGCCAGACAGCATCTGTGTCACATCAATCACACGGTAGCCGGCAAGCGGTCCAGGCATAGGCGCGTCTCCTTTGGCGCCTATCCTAGCGAAGGCCGGGACTGAGGGGAACAGGCACACCCCACTTCTTGGCTAGGGCTCTTCAAAAGTCCGCCCAGGTATGCTTTTGATCGGAGAGCCTGAATCGAAAGGAGGGAGACGATGACGCCTCCACAACTGCCGAGCCTGCCCATGTCCGGCGCGATTGACGCCGACGGCCATATTCTCGAAGCCCCGGATCTGTGGGAAACATACCTGGAAGCCCAGTACCGCGACCGGGCCGTCCGCATCCGCAAGGACGCCGACGGCCTCGAATACCTCGAAGTCAACGGCAGCCCGTGCAAAATGGTCCGACGCGGGGCTCCCTCCAGCCTGGGCGTGATGGACCAGCTGGGCGGCTTCACCTACCAGCGCGAACCGACCGGCAGCGGCTATGTTGACAACGCCTCGTTTGGCTCAATGGACCCCACCGAGCGTCTCCAGCGCCTGGACATTGAGAACATCGAACGCGCGTTCCTGTATCCAACCCTGGGACTGTTGTGGGAGCCCGAGTGCGAGGATCTCGAGCTGTCGATGGCCTACGCCCGGGCCTACAACCGCTGGATCGTCGATTTTTGTTCCGATTCCGGCGGCCGTCTGATCCCGATCGCCCATATTCCGTTCGGCCTGCCCGAGCTGGCCGAGGCCGAGCTGCGTCGGGCGGCCAAAGACGGCGCCAAGGGCTTTTTCGCGCCACCGTTTATCTGGAGCCGCAAGGCTCACGGCCATCCCGACCACCACCCCATCTTTGCCGCCGCCCAGGAGCTGGGCCTGCCGTTCGGGATTCATCCGTCGTTTGAGCCGCACTGGGCCGCCCCGACCCGCTTTGGCAAGATGACGGGCAAAGACACCGCCTTTTTTCAGAACGTCGCCCTGGGCAACGTCATCCGCGAGGGCTTTACCACCCTGTTTCAGTACGGCGTATTCGACTTGTTTCCCGAACTCAAGGTGATTGTCCTGGAGGTTGGCGCGGGCTGGGCCGGCTACTGGATCGAGCGCATGGACGCCGCCTACGAGTCACCCCTGGGCAAGAGCGTGCCGCTCAAGCACAAGCCCAGCGACTACTTTCGGCGCCAGTGCTGGATTTCGGGTGACCCCGACGAGCGTTCGGTGGCCGGGGTGATTCCCTTTGTGGGTGAGGACCGGTTTTTCTGGGCCAGCGACTTCCCCCACTCCGACCACCCGCCCGAGTACATCCCCAACCTGATCGAACTCGTCTCCCTGCTGCCGGACTCGGCCCGGCCCGGCCTGCTGGGCCAGAACGTCCTGGACTGTTACGGCCTGAGCTGAGTTGAAACGCTGCCGGGGCTCGGGGGAAGCATGACCACCAATCTGTACGCGGCTGCGGTTCGACAGTTTGATAAAGCCGCCCGCTATCTCGATCTGAACCCCGGCCTTGCCGCCTATCTGCGCCTGCCAAAACGGGAACTGACGGTCAACTTCCCGGTTGAGATGGACGACGGGTCGGTGCGGGTGTTTACCGGCTATCGGGTCCACCACAGTGCCGCCTTGGGGCCGACCAAGGGCGGGCTGCGCTACCATCCTTCGGTCAGCCTGGACGATACCCGCGCCCTGGCCATGTGGATGACCTGGAAGTGCGCGGTCCTGGGCATCCCCTACGGCGGGGCAAAGGGCGGGGTGGTGTGTGCGCCGCAAGAGCTGTCGGTCCGAGAGCTCGAAAACCTCACCCGCCGCTACGCGACCGAAATCAGCGTGCTGATGAATCCCCAGGGCGATATCCCGGCCCCGGATGTCGGGACCGGCGAGCGGGAAATGGCCTGGATCATGGATACCTATTCCATGCACCACGGCTATTCCGTCCCGGCCGTGGTGACCGGCAAACCCCTGGCCATCGGCGGCTCGCTGGGTCGGCGCGAGGCCACCGGTCGGGGGGTCATGCTGACCACCCTGGAGGCCCTTAAACGCAAGAGAATTACAATCAAGGGCGCCCGGGTCGCAGTCCAGGGGTTTGGCAAGGTCGGGGCGCCGGCCGCGTATCTGACCCAGGAGCGTGGGGCCAAAATCATCGCCGTCAGCGATGCCCAGGGCGGCGTGTATCATCCCGGCGGGCTGGCCTGCCGCGAGCTGGTACGCCATGCCGACCAGCACGGCACGGTCAGCGGCTATCCCGGGGCAGAGCCGATCAGCAATGCCGACCTGCTCCAGCTGGAGTGTGACGTGCTGATGCTGTGTGCCCTGGAAAATCAGGTTACGGCCGCCAACGCCCCGTCTGTTCGGGCTCGCATCATTGCCGAAGGTGCCAACGGCCCGCTCACCCCCGAGGCTGACGAACTCCTGATCGATAGAGGGGTGTTCATTATCCCCGACGTGTTGTGCAACGGCGGCGGGGTGAGCGTGTCGTATTTCGAGTGGGTCCAGGGCCTGCAATCCTTTTTCTGGACCGAAGACGAAATCAACGAACGTCTGCGTCAGATCATGGTCCGCGGCTTTCATCAGGTCTCGCGCCTGGCCCACGAAAAACGGGTCGATAACCGGACCGCGTCCCAGATTCTGGCTATCGAACGGGTCGCCGCCGCCATGACCCAACGCGGGATCTATCCCTAGCCTTGCTTGCCCAGACAGTGGCGCAGCGCGCCCTCCAGCTCGGGCTGACGGAAGCTGTAGCCGCTGGCCAGCAGTCGGGCCGGCTCGACCCGGGTACTGGCCAGCAGCAGCGCGTCGGCCATCTCGCCGAGGACCAGACGAGCCGCAAAGCCCGGCAGCGGCACAAGCGTCGGGCGACCGAGCACCGTGCCCAGGGTTGTGGTGAAGACCCGGTTGGTAACGGGCTGGGGCGCCACGGCATTGACCGCCCCCTCAAGCGCATCGTGTATCAGGGCGTGATGGATCGCCCCGATCACGTCATCCAGGCCGATCCAGCTCCAGTACTGGTCTCCGCTGCCGATCACCCCGCCGGCTCCCAGCCTGAACGGCAGCAGCAGCCTGGCCAGGGCACCGCCGGCCGGGCTCAGCACCACCCCGATGCGGAGCAGGACGGTGCGGATGCCGGCGTCCCGGGCCGGCTGGCTGGCCGCCTCCCAGGCTTCGCACACCTCGGCCAGAAATCCGCTGCCGGCCGGACTGTCTTCCGACATCAGGTCGGCCCCCCGGTCGCCGTAGAAACCGATGGCCGAGGCACACACCAGGACCTTGGGCGGCCGGGAGAGTTTGGCCAGGGTTTCACTCAGCAACCGGGTCGAGTTGATCCGGCTGTCCCGAATACGAGCCTTTTGTCCGGCGGTCCAGCGTCCGGCGGCGATATTCTCGCCGGCCAGATGGACAAACCCGTCCAGCCCCTCCAGGCTGCTCGGTTCCAGGCGCCCGGCTTGGGGATTCCACTCGATCTCGGCAGCGCCCGCCGTGGCCGGCGAACGGACGAGACGGGTCAGGCGGTGTCCCCCGCCGGCCAGAAAAGATACCAGCGCCGATCCGAGCAGTCCGCTGGAGCCGGTCACGGCAATATGCATAGGCGAGCCTCCTTGTGCAGCAGCGTGGGCGACCATATCCTGCCGGGTCACGGTATGTCGATAGGTGAACAGGCGGTCGAGGGTCCGGCGGGTGAAGGCTCCGCCACACACCGCGCCGAGCGGCCCGAGGGGCAGTGCGTAGTCGATACGATCCTCAAGATAACACGCCGCGTCTCCGTCCGGTTCGATCCGATGGGTATGATCCCAGCGCGCAAACGGCCCCTTCAGCTGGCGGTCGCGAAACTGCCGACCGGGTGCATAATCCCAATGTTCGGCAACCCAGGTCCGAGCAAAAGGACCGGCCCGCAGGCGCAGGACAACCCGCGCGCCGTCCTCAATCCCTCCGCTCCGTTCCACGATCTCGACCGACTGCCAGGGGGGAGTCAGGCGCTCAAAAGCCCCCGGACGTGCGTGCCAGGCAAAGACCTCCTCGGCCGGGGCCGGAATACGGGAACGACGGGTGAAAATCGGCATGGGCTAATGAGAGCGTACCTGGCGTGATGCGCCCTGAGCGGACGGGGCATAGCCGGTCAGTTCCACATAGCCGTGGCCGTGCAGGGGTCGGCCGTCGGCCTGCCCCCGAACCGCCACCGCCCCCTCCCAGTAACGGATGGACAGGGGCAGTTCCTGGTCGGCCACATGGGGCCACAGCTCGAACGCGATCCGCTCGGCCGGAATCTGGAACCGCCAGCGGGCCGGATAGCGTCCCCCGCCGCGTGGACTGTCCCAATAGGCGTCCACCTCAATACGGACATCAGCCTGTCCCAGCCGCAGGGTCTCACCGTTGGCACGAACCAGGGTGCCGCTGCTGAACCCGTCGGGCTGACCATCGACTCGTCGCAGCCGAAAAAACATCAGCTCGCTGCCGTCGGACAGCTGGAGCCCAAACCAGTCCCAGCCGCGATACTCTTCGCCCAACACGCTGGTACTCCACTCGCGGTCCATCCAGCTCGTGCCGCTGACCTCAAACGTCTCATCGGCGATGCGCAGCGTCCCCCGGGTCGGCATCCGGGTCAGCGAATAGTAGTACGACGCGTTGCCCGCCTCGGGTCCCTTGTGGCTCAGCCCCCGGTCGCCGTGCAGCACCACCGGCTTGGCGCTGTGGAGTTGCAGCTCGAGGCCAATCTCGCCCTGGCCGGCCCGCAGACGGACCGGCAGACCGTCGGCAGTCTGAGCCCGGGCCGACCAATCCTCGACCCACACCGCAAACGGCTGAGCCTGCGCGCCGGCCAGCCCCAGAGCCGCGCGGCTGAAACGCTCAAAGGCGTAAAAGCGTCCGGTCTCCACATCAGTCAGCGCCAGGTGGGCCATATACACCTGGGCTGTGGCCCAGGCAGACTTACGGGCCGCCACCTGGGGGGCCAGGGCGGACCGAAAAAAGGTCAGCTGAAACCCGAAATGCCGACCGTCCGCAGTCTCCACGTTGCCGGTGTAATACCACCACTCGGTGCGGTACTCGGGATGCGGCCCGTGGTCACGCGGAAACGACAAAACACGCGGCCTGAGGGCCCGGGCAAAGCCGGTCGTATCGCCGCCCAGCACCTGGCTCACCGACAGGCTGGCCTGGATCGCCCCGGGCTGGTGCGGCCGACTCAAGACGTACACACCGCCCAGCAGCACGCCCAGCAGCGCCAGGCCAGCGGCCACCCACACCACACCACGAGACATTGCCCCTCCCCTTCCTCAGTCCAGCCAGGCCAGCTGCC
Organism: Desulfurellaceae bacterium; assembly: GCA_021296095.1. Lineage (NCBI taxonomy): Bacteria > Pseudomonadati > Campylobacterota > Desulfurellia > Desulfurellales > Desulfurellaceae > Desulfurellaceae bacterium. The sequence continues at coordinate 26,459 of JAGWBB010000058.1, forward strand.
GCAGCCCGGCTTCGAGCCCCAGACCGAGCAGAAAAAGCCCGCCGAATTTCCGGTTGTGCAAAAACGCAAAGGCGACAAACCACAGCGGCCAGATATCGGCCCGGTACTCGGGCGGCATGTGTTCCGGTCGGGGCTGGCGATAGACCCGGATCACCAGCCCAAAGGTCCGGGTCGCCAGCAGCACCAGCAGCAGAACCGGGCTGAAAAACCGGCTGGCGACCAGACAGCCCACCAACGCGTACTGGGCCGCCATCATCCCGATGACCGCATAACGCGCGGTCCGCTCCCCGATCAGGACCGGCAGGGTGTAGATGCGCTTGGCGCGGTCGGTACTCAGCTTGTCGATGTGTTTGCCGAAGATGACCGTGGTTGCTCCCAGGCCGTAGGGCAAACTCGCCAGCACGACCGACCACGTCCAGCCGCCGGTCAGCACATAATAGCCCCCAGCGATCATGAGCGGTCCCCACACCACCAGCACGGCCAGCTCGCCGAGGCCGAAATACTTGAGCGGATAGCTGTAGAACAGCACAAAGAAAGCGCCGACCGCCAACAGCACCAGGACGCCGCTGCCCCCCACACTGACCAGATAGCCACCCGCGGCGACGGCAATCAGGCCGGTGACCAGCGCGTAGCATAGATTTTCCCGCCGGCTCATCAGCCCGTGCTCAAGCGGCTGTGGGCCGTACTGGCTGCGGAAGGAGTTGTCCGTATCGGCGCCGGTCAGGTGATCGGTCAGATCGTTCAGCAGGTTATTGGTGGCATGGGCCATCAGCAGACCGAGCGTCAGCACCAGCCACAGCTGCCAGCTGAACTGTCCGGCCCGGTAGGCCAGCAGACCGGCAATCGCCGCAGACAGCAGGGTGATGATGAGGACGGCCGCCCGGGTGGCGATCAGCCACCGCGCGATCAGGTCCAAGCCGTTCCACTCGTCTTTATCGAGTCGGGGAATGACCCGGATGGCTCTCCACCACATGGCCGGATTGAGCAGCATGTCTGTCTCCCTGAGTCGTCCTCCCCCACCTATAGCACGAATAAGGGCCCGGCGGACTCGGCACGGCTCCCAGGCTCGGGCTTGCGGTTCCACTCAGTAACGCCAGTCTGCGTGAGCGAGCGACGCCCGGTTGAGTTCGTCCCGATGCATGCGCCAGTGTGGCATGAGTCTGTCCATCAGATCTCGAAACCGATCATTGTGAGATCGCTCAATCAGGTGGACCATCTCATGCACCACGATGTACTCCAGGCAGGAGACCGGTTTCTTCACCAGCTCAAGATTCAGCCACACACGCTTGGCCTCGATGTTGCACGAACCCCAGCGGGTCTTCATCCTCTTGATTCGCAGGTCATCGACCGTCACGCCAACTTTCGGCTCCCATTTGGCGAGGAGGGACGGCAACTGGCTGCGTAACTGGCTGCGGTACCACTGATAAAGTACAGCCTCCCGGGTGTCCCGATTATCGCCTGGACGGGTGTGCAGTTCCAGAGTCGTGTTGTTAAGGACACGCACCCTCGGCCGTCCGGCGTGCTCCGTCACGCTGAGCCGGTAGCGGCGGCCCTTGAAGTAATGGCTTTCGCCGGTCACGAACTCCCGCCGAGACTGGCACTCCTGCCGCTCGAACTCGGCCTGCCGCCGCCGAATCCATCCCAGGCGCGAGATAAGGGCCAGGCGCACGGCTTCGTCGTCAAGACGGAGCGGCGCGGCCACCCGCACATGACCGCTCGGCGGGTACACGCCAACATGGAGATTCTTGATGTCCTTGTGGACGACCTCGACCGCTATCCCACGAATGTCGAGGCAGGAGCCCTTGGCTTTAGTAGTCACCCTGCGCCTTGACGATCTCGAAAATCCTGTCCACCAGAGTGTCATCCCGGAGCACTTTTTTGATGGCGTTGCGGACTTGCTTCGCCTTGAACCTGTTCCCCCGCCAGTCCGCTTTCTTCACAAGACGGATGTCTTCGTCTACGGCCAAGGCAGCAGTTTCAGCCACGGCGCTCTCGGCGGCGCAGAAGAAGCGCACATAGGCCGCCGTGTCTCGCGGCGGCTCGACCGGCTCACACAGCGCCTTGACCGCCTCACGGGTTTCCTCCAAGCGCTCCCGGCCCTGCTGAAGCCGATCCTTCAGCAAGCCCTCTACGTCGGCCTTGTCGTAGCCGTCGAAAGCCTCACCTGTATAGTCCTTGATGGACTGCTCCAACGACCGGAACAGGTCCTTATAGTCGATGATATAGCCGTATTCCTTGTCCTCGCCGTCGAGGCGATTGACCCGACAGATAGCCTGGAACAGACCGTGGTCTTGCATCTGCTTGTCGATGTACAGATAGGTCGCCGGCGGCGCGTCGAAGCCGGTCAGCAGCTTGTCCACGACGATCAGCAGCTTCATCCGCCCCGGTTCCTTGACAAAGCGTTTCTTCACCTCCCGCTCGAACTGCTCGACCTTGTGCATTGCGGTGTCTTCAGGCTCGTCGAAGTGGGCCGCCAGCATCTTGCGGTAGATGTCGTACTGGCGCAGCTTCTCGGTGAGCCCCTCACCGCTCTCTTCACCCTTGATGTCGGCCGGGGCCGGTTTGTAGGAAGTCACGATGGCGCACTTGCCGGCCAGATCGGTCTGCTGAAACAGCTCGAAGAAGCGGCAGGCTGCATAGATGCTGTCCGAGACCAGTATCGCGTTGCCGTGACCGCTCTTCAGGCGGTCGCGCGTCTCCATATCGAACAGGATATCGGCGACGATCTTCGCCAGCCGGTCCTGCGCACTCAGTACCTTCTGCACCGTGCCCCAGCGCTGCTTGAGCTGGGCCTTGGCGACATCGGTCAGCCCCTGGGTTTTGCTCTCGAACCACTGACCGATCCTGGCCTGCGAGGTGCCGTAGCGCAGCCCCTCCGTATCGTTGCCGGCCATCACGAGTTGAACGGTGGTGAAGAACGGCTGGATGAACTCCCGCTTCTGGTTGTCGAGGTTCTGGCGTATGCCCTCGGTCACCGAGACGGTCGAGCGCTTCAGTTCCAACACGCCCAGGGCGATGCCGTTGACATACAGCACGAGGTCGGGCCGCTTTGTGTTCCGGGTGACGACGGTTACCTCTTCGGCGAGGGCAAAGTCGTTGTTGTCGGGGTTCGCCCAGTCAATCAGCCAGACGGTGACGTGCTGCTCGCCAACGTCCGGCTGGACCTTCACTCCGTAGCGGAGCAGGTCATAGACCATACGGTTGGCGTCGTAGAGGGTTGTGCTGCCACCGAGTGCAGCGGCTTTGTCGAGTTCGCGCCGGACTTTGGTGATGATGCTGTCGTCGTGCCCCTGGCGTTTGAGCCAGTCGGTCAGCAAATCCGGCTCGATGTTGCGGTTGTTGGGACGGTCCTGCCAGTCGCCGAGGCAGGTGTAGCCGAGGGCGTCCTGGAAGAACGCGAGCACGCGCCGCTGGGTGAGGATTTCCCGCTGGCTGACGACGTTCATGGTTTCTCTCGCTCAGACCTGACGCGTGTGGCCACGGCTCGTCCCCTGTCCGTCATGACCATCTCACTATCGTCCAGCACGCCAAGAGCACGGATGAAGAACTGATAGGACTCGCGAGCTTGCCGGCGAACGTGATTTGGGAGGCGTCGATATGTATCCCAGAAGCTGGCTTGTGCGAACGAACGCACCCCTACAACTCTTCTATATTGACTGGTCGAGTTCGTCCCGATCGGTGGGCTGCCAAAGTTTCGTCGGCCAGGCGCTCCAGCAAATCCTCCGATTCAGGTCGCGCAAACAACTCGGCCCAGCGCTGGTCTGACTCCAGTGTAGCCAGCAGAAACTGTGCAAATCTGTTCTGTTCCTCTTGCGGGAGTTTGGCGATTCGCTCGAAAGCTTCCTGTAGAAGTCGGGTCATCGTTCTCTCCTTCCACACGTCACACATACTTCAATGGCCGACACAACGTCAAACGCTGTAGACGTATGCCTTTCGTTTCGGAGTCGGGTAAGGGAATATGGCCGGACACACTTTAGCTTTTGTCGTCTGGCTCTGGCCTAACCAGCCGCACCCGCCCAGTGAGAAGCTGTTGCATCATGCCCTGTTTGATAGCGCGGACTTTGTCCCGGCGGCGCTCCAGAGCGGCAATCTCGGCATCCATGTCGGAGAGGACGGTAGCTATCAATATTTCAAGTAGTCACGGTCACACTGTATGCTTGTAATGCGGTCAGCGTTCTCGGTGAGGTTTGCGCCACTAAGATTCGGCGGAACAACGCCAACGATCCCCAGGGTGCCAGCGACACTGATGAAGATGTCTTCGCTATAGATACGATAGCTCCGAATCGCTGGAAACGCCCGCTCTGGTACATACTTAATTTCCGACTGGTTGACACCACCGGAAAACATGTCTGTGACCCGCACGTATGGGTGTGGCGTCGGTGTATCGACAAGAACAAAGCCAGGTGGAAGTCTCTTGCCTCCCTTTACCCTAGCCACATCGCCCACGCAGGCATGGTCCCAATCCTGTGGAATCACCCCTACTTCAGTCTGCTTGTAACCTGGGGGGATGACGGTCGCTTCATTGGCATTAGAGCATTTTCAGCAATTTCCGATGCGTCTGAAGAGGCGGGCGGGACGCCCGCCCTCCCAGGTTGCCCGTCCGAAGCAGCCCCTGATGACGGCGCCCAGCCGGCCATGACTCAAGATAGCGTGAAAATGCGCTCCGTTTGCGGTACGGAGGTCATATCAATTTTCACCCCGGTCATTAACGTCTTTGTAGGCCAAAAGAATAGAGAGCCTTCGGGCCGTGCCGACTCGCCTCGGAGGTCGTTGACGCTCAGCCGTCCATCCTGATCTCTCGCGCATGGGTGATGTCCGTGCGCGCGCCAAGCGCACCTGTGACGGTCACACCGTGGCGAGCGCTGCGGTGTGACCGTCGAGGGCCAGGAACTTCACCTCGAAAGCTTCTGCGTTGGGATAGACTCGGTTGGGACCACAGCGACTACGACACGAGTTGGAAGCCTTGTTCGGCAAAGTGCTGGTCAAAGGCAAACGCCCTGACCGTGCCACGCTGGTGCATCACTGCGAAGCTTGTGCAGTCCACCAAGCTCAGGTTCCGTCTGTTGGCTCCGAGCAAGGTGGCGATAGCGTTTGTGTGAAGGGTCTCATCGAGCATGACCACGGTCACTATCGGCAGCATATCATCGAACAGCACGCGCACGGCATCCATCCCAAGTCTTGCCTGAACAAGAGCGCAGGTTTCCACACACACATAATTCGAGGTCACCAATAGTCTCCCGCCGCGGATCAGTCCTGTCCACCCCACGCGTGCCTGAGCATGCACCTCATCGTCCGCGTCCAGGACGGCGTAGAAAGCGGACGTGTCAATAAATACCTCTTCACTCCTCGGGTGTTTCATACGCAGCGGCAAGATAGGTGTCATGGCGACGGGCCACATCGGCGCGCCCAGAATGGAAGCGTCCTGCGGCGGCAATCGCCCGCTGCGCTCGGCCTCCGTGCTCCCCCCGCTCGGCATGACTGAGGAGATGATCCACTCCGTTACGCACCAATTCGGAGATCGATACTCCCCGTTCCGCAGCCAGTGCTCGCAGTCGGAGCAACTGTTGTTCTGTAAGCTGTACCTGAGTCCGAATCATAATTGGTATGATGGCATGCTATCATTTGAATAACAACATGAAGCAACAACGGGGGACCAATAGTTCGGCTGGCTCGGTGCTGTATCTCTTCGGTGTTTGTCTGCTCATGCCCGAAACCGGATTCCTGACTCATAGCGAGAGGCCCATCTTCTTCAGGTGGCCTTCAACCTTCACGCTGAATTCCTCCACCTCCCGCTCCAGCTCCGGCAGTGGGCTGGCATAGCGCTCTTCCAGCTCTTTGACACGGCCAGCGAGTTGCTGGGTCAACCGTTGCACTTCGCTGTCAAGGGCGGCCCGGATGCTGGCGAACCACTTGTCTTCGACCACCAGCGTTTTGATCCCGGCTTCGGTGAGCACCGCGTAGTGGTCTAATACCTTCTGGTCCAGCTCGGCCTGGGCGTCTTTGACCGCCTTACCGGCGTTGGACTCGGCCTCAATCAGGGCAAGACAGCGCAGGAGGGCTTCCCGTTCCTCGTCGCTCTCCGGCTCGTCCTGAATGGTCTTGAGCCGGTCCTTCACGCTCGCCTTGGTGACCGTGCCTTTGTCATTGGTGGCGTCCGCCAGCAGGCCGTCCTCGCCGGTCTGCTCCTCAACGAACTCCCCCAGTGCGCGGGTGGCGGAGTCTTGCACGGCCTGAAGCGCTTCGAGCGCGGTCTGCTCAGCAGCGAAGTAGCGCGCAACAACCAAGGCCGGGGGAATCAGATCTGTGCAGGTCCTCGGGGTCGCTGGAGTCAATGTTACGCGGGATGTTGTAGTTGTTGGCGGAGCTGGCGATCTCCTCTATCGGCACCATCCTCTGCTTGGTGAACACGTCCACGATCTGGTGGATATCCTGGGCGCGCAGACGGTTCTTGTTGCCGTCCTTGAGAAAGCCCTTGCTGGCGTCAATCATGAAAATGCCGGTACGAGCGTGAGCCTGCTCCTTGTCGATGACCAGGATGCAGGCGGGGATGCCGGTACCGTAGAACAGGTTGGCGGGCAGGCCGATGATGCCTTTGATCAGGCCGCGCTGGATGAGCTTGCGGCGGATATCAGCCTCTTTGTTGCCGCGAAACAGCACGCCGTGGGGCAGGATGATCGCGCCCTTGCCTTTGCTCTTGAGCGACGTGATGAGGTGGAGGAGGAAGGCGTAATCGCCATTCTTGGCCGGGGGGATGCCATACTCGAAGCGCTTGCATGTGTCGTTGGCCGGGTCGAGCCCGCTGGACCAGGCTTTGGCCGAGAAGGGGGGATTGGCCACGGCGAAGTCGAAAGTCTTGAGGCTGCCGGCGCCGTTTGTGAAGTACGGGGCGGCCAGGGTGTTGCCCTGCCATAATTCGGCGGCCATGTTCATCCGCGCCAGCGCCCAGGTAGCATTGTCCATTTCCTGGCCGTACACGCTGATACCATACGGCGCTTCGTCGGCGGATTTGAGCAGCAACGAGCCCGAACCACAGGTAGGATCGTAGATGGTCTGGTCCGGGCGGGTGTCGGTGCTGATGCCGACCACCTGGGCCATGACGCGCGAGACCTCGGCCGGGGTGTAGAACTGCCCCTTGCTCTTCCCGGACTCGGTGGCGAAATGCCGCATCAGGTACTCGTAGGCGTCGCCCAGCAGGTCGTCGCCCTCAGTCCGGTTGGCGCGGAAGCCGAGAGCGTTGAAGATGGCGACCAGCCTGGAGAGCCGGTCCTGCATCTCCTTGCCGCTGCCCAGCTTGGTTTCATCGTTAAAATCGGCCTGGTCGATGACGCCTTTGAGGTCGTTGGCCTCAGCGAGTCGGCCGATGATCTTATTGATCTTGTCGCCAATCTCCTTGTCGCCCTTGAGCTGCACCATGTCGGCAAAGCTGCCTCCGGCGGGCACGTCGAGGAGCGTATCGGGCTTGCCCGAGACGTACTTCATGAACAGCAGCGTAGGGAGTCTTTATGCACGGACAGGTCTTCGGGACCGGACAGAATGCCCACGAGGTCGGCCACCTGCGACAGGGCAGATTCGGCTCGTTCGGCCCTATCGGCTTGCAGATACGCCTCCAGAGCATCACGAATCAGTGCGGACTTGCTCACTCATTTTTGTCGGGCTGCGTCCTCAAGCCTGATGGCAAGCGGTTCGGGCATCTTCAGCGAAATCGTGTGCATTGCATCTCCGGGTATTATTGCACCGAGCGGCTCGCAATACCAAGGCGACCACCTAGGTCAAAACTGCGACAGCACCACCGCTCACCATGCACCTGAAAGCGCTTGAGCCCACAATAAAAACGCACCGGCGGGTCAACCGGCCGCTTGATTTTTTCACCCCCCGATTGTCACACCGACCGGCACGCGCTAGGACAGCCTGAGGATGCCCGAAACCTCCCCACCGCCCCCGAGCCCCTGGCTGGTGCGCTTCTTCCGCCTGCCGGTTGCCGTCTACCGCCTGGGTCTGGCGGGCTACGAACGGCTGTTTGGCCAACGCTGGATTCTGGTCACCACCAAAGGACGACGGACGGGCCGGCCCCACGCGGTCATGCTCGATCTGGTCGGACATGACACAACGACGGGACGCTACTACATTCAATCCGGCTGGGGCCGCCGCGTGGATTGGGTCCGCAATATCGAAGCCCACCCCCTTGTCGAGGTCCAGCTGGGCCGGCGGCGGTTTACCGCCCGGGTGGTCAATGTGTCCGGCGCGGAAGGGACCGAGTGGGTGCTGCGCTTTATAAAAGCCCATCCTCTCCAGTCGCGTCTGATGGCTAGGTTCATGCTGGGGCTGGAGCTGGGCTCAGACGAAGAGATGCGGGCGTGGATACGCGACAAGGCCGTGGTGTTCGGCCTTGATCCCCAGCACGGGTGACTGACACGGATTGACTTCCTTTGCCGGCCTGTTAGATAGGGACCCACCCCGGAACCGACCGGCTTACATGGTTCGTGCGGGTCTGCTACATAAGAGGTCCACATCGGGAGAGGGAGAGAAGATCACTGTGAAGCGTATTCCGTTCGTGACAACCGTGCTGCGCTACGTTGACGCCGAGGCCCGGTCGGCCAACCTGTCTTCCAAGGGGAATGAGCAGCAGCACCCCGACTGGTTTCGTATTTCCCCCTACATCGCCATCCACCTGATGTGCCTGGGTGTGATCTGGGTGGGCTGGAGTTGGGTCGCCCTGGGCGTGGCCGGTTTCCTGTACGTCTTGCGGACGTTTGCGATTACCGGCTTCTACCACCGCTATTTTTCGCATCGGACGTTCAAGACCTCGCGCTGGTTTCAGTTTCTGTTCGGGGTGATCGGCACGGCCGCCATCCAGCGCGGTCCCCTGTGGTGGGCCGCCCACCACCGCCACCACCACGCCCATTCCGACCAGCCCGAAGACGTCCACTCGCCCGTCCAGCACGGCTTTTTATGGAGCCACATGGGCTGGTTTACGGCGCCGGTCAACTTTCCCACTAAGCTCAAGCTCATTCCCGATTTTGCCAAATTCCCGGAACTGCGCTTTCTGGACCGTTTCGACCTCCTGATCTCTTTTCTGATCGGCGCGACGGTATTCTTCCTGGGCGTCTTCCTGCCCGCCGAACTGGGCACCAGCGGCATGCAAATGCTGGTCTGGTTCTTCATTTCGACCGTCGTCCTGTACCATTTCACCTACACGATCAACTCGCTCGCCCACGTCATCGGCACCCGCCGCTACCAGACCGAAGACACCAGCCGCAACAATCTCATGCTGGCCCTGCTCACCTTTGGCGAGGGCTGGCACAACAACCACCACTACTATCCCAACACTGCCCGGCAGGGATTCTACTGGTGGGAGATCGACCTGACCTATTACATTATCGTGCTGCTGTCGTGGGTCGGCCTGGTATGGGATGTGAAACCCGTGCCGGCCGAAATCCGCGATCCCAAGCCGGACAACGTTGCCAACATCGCCGCCGGATGAGTTCAGGTCGCTCCGTCCAGCTCAATCCGGTACAAACGGGCCGCGTTCTCGGACACCATCTTACGGGTGATGTGTTCCGGCACGCCGGCAAAGTCTCGCCCAATGACGTGGCGTGAGTTGGGCCAGGTCGTGTCGGTGTGCGGAAAGTCCGAGGCCCACATGAAGTTGTCGGCGCCAAAAAAACGATAGGTATTCGGACCGACCGGGTCGTCCTGAAAGGTGGCCCAGATCTGGCGTCGGGCATACTCGCTGGGCTTGAGCGGCAGGGGCTGCTCAACCATCGCGCCAAACTTCTCCTGGGCGTGGTCCAGACGGTGCAGGTAATGGGCAAACCAGCCCACATCGCTTTCGGCCGAGACAATCCTGAGACCCGGAAAACGCTCCAGCACCCCACCCAGGATAAAGGCGCTGAGCGACTTCTGGACCTCGTTGAAGAGGTGTACAAAGCGCAGCGCGGTGTAGTTGACCGGACCGCTCGAACCGGCGTTCATCACCACCCGGTCGTTGGCATCGCGGCTGGTCACCACGTGGAGCGAAATCGGCAGTTGAAGGTCCTGGGCCGCAGCCCAGAACGGGTCGTACAGCGGGCTGTGGTAGGGCCGGTCGGCCGGCGGCGCGCCCCAGATCATCCCGCCCTTGAGGCCCAGCCTGGCGGCACGTTGCAACTCGGCCACCGCAGCCGGAATGTCTTCGAGCGAGATCATGGCGACCGGATGGAGACGCTTGGGGCTGTGGGAGCGGAACTCGGCCACCCAGTCGTTGTAGACCCCAAAGCAGGCCTGCTGGAGATCGACATCGGTCAGCTGAAACAGGGCCAACCCCAGGGTGGTATAGATCACCTCGGCCGCAACCCCGTCGAGGTCCTGATCCTTGAGCCGTTCAACCGGGTCCCAACCGCTCGGCCGCGCCGCCTCGTAGCCGCTCTTCAGGTGCTCTTTGAGCGCCTCGCCGCTCCGTCCGGTTGAGAAGCCGCCGGCCACCGGAAACGGGGTGATCCCAGGCGCGGTGAAAAAATGGCCGGGTTTATCCGGCTTGTGTACGACCCGCGGCGCCCGGTCCTGAAACCGCCGATCCAGCCGGGTGGTCCACAGATCGGGCGGTTCGGTCATATGCGAGTCGGCCGAGATAACGCGCAGCGTGTCCATGCGGTGTGCTCCTGGGGGACTTTTACCCTCAGGCGTATCGCCCCCAGTTCCAGGTGTCAATGTTGGGCGTCAATGTTGGGCGTCAATGTCAGGCCAACCCTTGGGGTTTGAGATCAGGTCGGCTATAGTCATCCCACCCGCTCGGTGTAGACAGGCTCAGCACGCATGCTCACCCCCGCCCTTCAGGAAGATCCCCACTACTCCTACTCCTCCGCCCAGCCGAGTCTCCAGCACGAATCGGCTCATAACCGGGTCATCTTCGGCGACAACCTGGCGGTCCTGCACGCCCTGCTGCCCGAATTCACCGAGCGCGTCAAATGCGTCTACATCGACCCGCCCTACACCACCACCTACAGCTGGACCGAGCCTGCCACCGACCTCGGGCCGACGGGCTGGCTGGACTTCATGCGGCCGCGTCTCAGCCTGCTGCGCGCGCTGCTGCGCGACGACGGGCTGCTGGCGGTGCAGATTGACGATAACGAATTCGCCCGCCTGTACCTGCTGCTGGCCGAGCTGTTTGAGGAGCGCAACCTCAAGGTCGTGTGCGTGAAAATGGCCGAACCGACCGGCCTGAAAATGGCCAGCGTGCTCAAGTACGGCGGCCTGCCCAAACTCAAGGAGTACATCATCCTGGCTGGCAAGTCGGGCGTCCGCGGCCTGCACCTCGAGCGGGTGCGCAAGGGCGGCTGGGACCGCGAGTACAACCTGTTCGTCGGTCAGGTGAGCTATGGCGAGGTGCGGCGGCTCAAAGCCATCATCGCCAAGCCAGACCGCAGCCCGGCCGACGTTGAGCAGGCCGACGCGATCTGCGCCCGGTTTCGCTTTGAGCCCATGCACAGCGCCTACCGGCGGTCAGCGCCAAGCCGGATTGGCCAGGAAGACTGGCGCTACCGCAACGCCTGGCGGATCGTCCGCACCTGCGCCACCAGCCCGACGGCCAAGCGGCTGGCCGACGCCCGCCGCACCAATCTGGACGCGGCCTGCGGCGCCTTTACGGTTGAGACGCCGCAGCGCAAGCTGTACCTGATCAAGGCCGACTACAACCCGGCCTCGGCCCAGCCCCGCATGCGCCTGCTGTTTGCCGACGATTACCTGAGCGTCCATCCCGGAGACTTCTGGTCGGATATCAAAACGACCGGGCTGGGCGACGAGGGCGGCGTCGATTTTCTCAACGGCAAAAAACCCGAAGCCCTGCTCAGGCGCATCATCGGCATGGCCACCAGCCCGGGCGACTGGGTACTCGACGCCTTTGGCGGCTCGGGCACGACCGGGGCGGTGGCGCACAAGATGGGCCGGCGCTGGCTGCTGATTGAAAACGGTCCGCAGTGCCACTCGCACCTGCTGCCCCGCCTCCGGCGGGTGATTGACGGCACCGATCAGACCGGGGTGTCAAAGGCGGTCCGCTGGCGCGGCGGCGGCGGGTTTCGCTACTTCCGGCTGAACCCGGATCTGGAGCACGACTAGTATGCCAACACAAACGAGCGGCCGCCTGGTCGTGGTCTCAAACCGCACGCCGGATTTGACAACACCAAAGACGCCGGCCGAGACACGCAAGCCGGTGGCCGGCGGTCTGGTCAGCGCCCTGCGCCCGGTACTGCTGGAAACCGGCGGGATCTGGTTCGGCTGGAGCGGCAAGACGACCCGCCGTCGAGAATCCAGCGCCCCCCAGAAGCGCCAGATCGGCCCCATCCAACTCATGACGGTCAATCTGTCAGAGGAAGAGGTGCACGATTTCTACGTCAGCTTCTGCAACCGGACCCTGTGGCCGCTGTTTCACAGTTTCCCGGCCCAGGTCCGGGTCGTCAGCCGCGAGTACCGCACCTATCGCCGCATCAACCGCTATTTTGCCGCCCATCTGGCCCCGCTGCTCAAGCCCGACGACCTGGTCTGGGTGCACGACTACCATCTCATTCCGCTGGGCATGGAGCTGCGGCGCCTGGGCTGGCAGGGCCGCCTGGGGTTTTTCCTGCATATCCCGTTTCCGCCGGTCGATATCCTGACCATCTCGCCCCATTCCCGGCCCCTGCTGGAAGACCTGGAAGCCTACGACCTGGTCGGCTTTCACACCCAGCGCTACCGCAAAAACTGCGCCGACGCCCTGGAGTCGGAACTGGGCGGCAGCTTTGACGGCCGGCTCTACCAGCACGGCAAAGCCAGGGTCCAGCTCGGGGTGTACGCGATCGGCACCGACCCCGACAGCTTTGCCGACTGGGCGACCAGCCCCGAGGCCAGCCTGCAGGCCAGCAAACTGCGCCAGATGGTGCGCGGCCGGCGCATCCTGCTCGGCGTTGACCGGCTCGACTACACCAAGGGCATCTCTGAGCGGCTGCTGGCCTTTGACCGCCTGCTCGAACGCCACCCGGCGTGGCGCGACCAGGTGTCCATGACCCAGATCTCGGCCCCGTCACGCACCCGGGTGCCGGAGTACGCGGCCCAGAAACGCGAGGTTGACCGTCTGGTCGGAGAAATCAACGGCCGCTACTCTGAGGACGACTGGATTCCGGTCCGCCATCTGTACCGATCCTACACCCAGGAAGAGCTGGCCGCGTTTTACCGCGAGGCCGATGTGTGTCTGGTCACCCCCCTGCGCGACGGCATGAACCTCGTCGCCAAGGAGTATATCGCGTCTCAGACCGACAACCCCGGCGTCCTGCTACTGTCCCAGTTCTGCGGCACGGCCGAAGACCTGGTCGAAGCCGTGATCGTCAATCCGTACGACATTGACGGCACGGCCTCGGCCCTCAACCGGGCCTTGAACATGAACCTGACCGAACGGCGCGAGCGCTGGCAGGCCCTGAACAAGCGCGTCCACGAACGTACCGCCCAGACCTGGCGGGACCGTTTTCTGGCCGACCTGGAAAAGAGCGACCAAGCGGCCAGACCCAGCTCAAAGCCAAAAACCCGTTCGACAAAATCGAAACCGACCGGGAAAACCAGCGCCTAGCCGCTGCGGGAGCACCCATGCGCCTCTTGTGGACCGTCACTGTCTGTTTCCTCCTCGTGTCCGCCACCGCACCGGCTCGGGCGGCCGCGCCGGAACACGTCAGGCTGACCTGGATGTCGGTCTCCAACTGGCTGATCGAGGTCGGCCCGACCCGCATTATCATGGACGGCTATATCAGCCGGATTCCCGAGTCGGCCTTTTCCGGGCCGAGTTTTGCCTACGCCGAGCCCAGCCTGCCGGACACGGCCGCAATTCAGCGTGTCATCGAGGCCCTGGGCAACCCCCGGATCGACTGCATCCTGACCGGCCACAGCCATTTTGACCACTCGTTTGACGTGGCCACCTGGGCGCGTTTAACCGGTGCCCGAATCATCGGCGCCCGCTCAACGTGCTTGCAGGCCGTCGCCCAGGGCATTCGGGACGCGCGGTGTACTGCGGTTGAGGGCGGGGAGGTGATTCCGCTCGGCCCGTATGTCAGTGTCCGGGTGGTGCGCTGGAACCACAGCGGCGATACCACCACCTTCGAGGGCAAGCTGCTGCACGCGCCCCTTGAACTGACCGCGACGCCGACGCCGACCAGCGCCGGTCTGCGACCCGGTATTCTCCAGGACTTTCCCAACGGCGGGGGCGCCCGGGCGTACCTGTTTACGGCCCAGACCGCAGCCGGCCCGGTTCACTGGCTGTACTCCAACACCGGCAACGCGACGACCTTCAGTCAGCCGGTCACGATAGACGAGGCGTTTTTCAGCGAACGGGAGCTGGCCCTGGACAGTCTCGACATTGCCGAACACGCCACCCCGGCGCGCGAGCACTTACGGGCGGCCCTGACCGACGCCGGCCTTGAGCGGGTCGATCTATGGCTGGGATTCAGCGACCGGCCGCTGGCCGAAGCCGTCCATCCGGTCCTCAAGCCCAAGGCACACATTCCCCACCACTGGGACGGTCTGTTTTCGCCGTTTTTTGACGGCGTGCCATACGCCTACAGCGCGTTCCCCATGTCCACCGGGGTGTCCGACTTCTGGGAAAAACAGCAGGTGACGTTTCTGCCCCCCCGGCAGTACATGGATGCCTATATGCTGACCCCGACCGGCGTGCGGCCGGTGGCCAACCCGGCCGTCAAGCAGCGGCTCGGCCTGTCCGCCCCTCCCTGAGCTGGAGAGAAACACCTGTCGAAGAGCCCAATAGACGGAGAAGATCAGCGCGGTTGATAACTAGTACCACACGAGATACTAGTTAGAGCCAGCACGATGGGAAAAATCAGGAGGGGCGGCTACCTGTTTGTCACGCTTATCGGTGACCATGTCCCGCGCCACGTCCACATCTACAGGGACGGCAAAGCTGTGGCCAAGTTTGATCTGGATCGCTTCGAGTGCATGACCGGAAGCATAGACCGGCGGTTACGCCGAATTCTTCAGCAACTCGTCACGGAGGGTAAGCTGTGATCATACACGAGGTGAAGGCCAACAACAGGCAAGCCTGTTTTCAGATCAAGACCAGGAGGGGAGAGTTCTCATTCCCGTTCATCAAGCTGAAGCTGGTCCCTTCGAGCACGAATCGGATCACGGACGTGTACGTGGACCGAGAAGCGGGCAGGCAGGCGATCACCTACGTGCTTCAGTCCGGAGATGAGGATACCGTCCACCTCGACGACTTTCTTCACTACAACAGGGACCCCGATTACGTGCGGGATCTGACGCTCTACAATCTGACGGTGCAGGCTGTCGATCTTGTCAAGCGCTCGAAGCTGCCCAAGCGTGAACTGGCACGAAAGCTCAAGACCTCGCCGGCTCAGGTGTATCGCCTGCTAGAGCCGACCAATTACACAAAGACCATTGATCAGATGGTGCGGCTTCTGGCCTGCCTCGACTGTACGGTTGATGTACGGGTGAACGAGAGCAAAGACGGTGCCCCAACGAACTCTGCCGCAGACACGGATATTGCTCCAAAGCAAGCTTGTAGGTCGGCTGAGCCCGAGGTGTAAGCCGATACGGACAGGCAGGGTGGAGTGTCGGATCACGCTCCGCTCATCCGCCCTACTCATCTCACGTGAAACGCCCTAGCCCCACAGACCAATATGGTCGCGGACCTCGTCAATTGTCTGCCGGGCGACCGCCCGGGCCTTGCGGGCGCCCTCGCGCAAGATTTCTTCAATCCGACCGGGCCGGGCCTGGAGCTCAGCCCGGCGCTCGCGGATGACCTGCAAATGGGCGATCAGATTATCGGCCAGGGCCGACTTGCACTCAAAACAGCCGATATCGGCCGTGCGGCAGCCCGAACGCACCCATTCCAGGCGCTCTTCGTCCGAGAAGAAGGTATGCAGGGTATGCAGATTGCACACATCGGGGTCACCCGGATCTTTGCGCCGTACCCGCTGCGGGTCGGTCGCTGCGGTGGCCAGGCGTTTGCGAATCGGCTCGTCGGCCTCGCCCAGGGCAATGGTGTTGCCGAGCGATTTCGACATTTTGGCCTGTCCGTCCAGACCCAGAATTTTCGGCGTGCTGGACAGCAGGGCCTGCGGCTCAGGAAAATACTCGCCCCAGCGTTTGTTGAAGCGGCGCACAATCTCGCGCGCCAACTCCAGGTGCTGGACCTGGTCGGCGCCGACCGGCACCAGGCTGGCCTTGTACAGAATGATGTCGGCCGTCTGGAGCACCGGATAGCTGAACAGCCCGGCATTGATGTTATCGGCCTGCTTGGCCGATTTGTCCTTGAACTGGGTCATGCGCCCCAGCTCGCCAAACGGGGTGACCGTGTCCAGAATCCAGCACAGCTCGGTATGCTCGGCCACGCTCGACTGCACGAACACGACCGAGCGCTCGGGATCAATGCCGCACGCAATCAGGTCGGTCGCCATCTCCAGGGTCTGGCGCGACAGCGCGTCGCGCTCGTAGTCCTGGGTGATGGCGTGGTAATCGACCACGCAGAAAAAACACCGGTACTGATCCTGTAAGGCCACCCAGTGGCGCACCGCCCCCAGATAGTTGCCCAAGTGCATCTCGCCCGAGGGTTGAATCCCGCTGAAAACTGTCTCCATAGCCTGTATCCTCGACTTGACCTGGCCTTCGCCTCAGCCTTTAGCGCAGCCGCAATCCCTGGGCGCTCAGAAAGGCGATATACTCCTGCTGAAAGACCTCGATCTGCTCACCGCTCAGAGTCTGCTGCGGCGATTCGATCCAATACCGAAACGTATAGCTGGCCGTGCCCGGGTCGAGTCCCCGACCGGTATAGCGGGTCACAAACTCGCGTTTTTTGAGCAGCGGGTGGCTGAAGCCGTCCAGGCTGCGGACCAACTCGGTAAAGCGGGTTTCCAGCGGCGCGACAATCGAAAAATCAAACCACGAGCCCGGATAGCGGGAGGCCGGCAGATACCGGACCTCGGGAAACAGCGGCCCCTCCAGGGCGCCAAAATCCAGCTCAAACCAGACCACCTGGGCCTTGGCGGCCAGCTCACCTAACAGCCGGCCGGCTACAAAACCCAGACTGCCGACCGGGCCGGCAGCCCGGCTGACCTGGACATGGCTGCCCGCAGTCTGCCACGGCGCAACATCCTCGGTGCCCGGCATGAAATCCAGCTGGCCCACATTGAGCTGGACGGCCAGGGCTTCCAGCGCGCCCTTGACCGCCCGAAAATGTTCCTCCAGCGGCGTGATGCGCTCGTGCTGAAAGCTGGCCCCGGACAGGAGCAGCCGCTCTTGGCGGTCGCTCTCGCCCACCGCCCAATAGCTCGGCCCCAACTCAAAGATACGGAACCGGTCGCTGTGCAGCGCGTTTTTCCTGACCACGGCCAGGATATTCGGCATCAGGCTGGTGCGCAGCCGCACGTTCTGCTCGGCGCTCGGGTTGGCCACCCGCAGGGCGGCCTGAGGCTCATAGCCAATGGTCTTCAGCCAGGTTTCGTCAAACCAGCTGTAGTTGTGAATTTCTGAAAAGCCGTAGGCCTGGGCCAGCAGCCGGCGGGCTTTGTGCTCGGTCCGCAAACGGTCGTCAAAGGCCACCGTGTCGGCCGAAAAATCCGGCAGCCGGGGCTCAAGGTTGTCATAGCCGTTGATCCGGGTGACTTCCTCCAGAATATCGACCGGCAGCGCGATGTCCTTTTCGCTGCGAAACGGCGGGATGCCGACCCGCAGCTCGTCCGCGTCCAGCGCGGCCTCAAAGCCGAGCGAGGTCAGAATGGAGACAATTTTGTCACCGCTGATGGGGTTGCCGATGCGCCGATCAAAAAAGTCCTTGGGGATGGAAAGCCGTCGCGTGTCCTGTTTGAGATCGCCGGCATAGGTCAAGCGTGAGCGGACCTGGGGCGTGAGTCCGGCCTCGTGCAGCAGCCGCACAAACCGCTCAACCCCGAGCTTGGTCGTGACCGGCGGCTGCTGTTTCTCGAAGCGCTGGCTGGCGTCGGTTTGCAGGCCGAGCCGGGTGGCGGTGCGGCGAATGCGTGCCGCCCGAAAATTGGCGCTCTCCAGCAGCAGGCGGGTCGTGTCCTGGCCGACCTCGCTGTTCAGCCCGCCCATGATCCCGGCCAGGGCCACCGGCTGTGTTTCATTCCAGATCATCAGGTCGTCCGGCTGCATGGCCCGGTCCTGGCCGTCGAGGGTGGTGAACGAGCCGCTGCGCCCGAACGGGGCGATGCGCACCGCCCGCAGCCGGGCGCCGTCAAAGGCGTGCATGGGCTGGGCGAGTTCGAGCATGATGTAATTGGTCAGATCGACCAGGATATTGAACGTCCGCTGACCCAGGGCGTGCAGCCGGTACTGCATCGTCAGTGGGGCCGGCAAGGCTGCCACCCCGTCGAGTTCGATGCAGCAGTAGCACGGACAGTTCTCCACGTCGTCGAGCGCGAGCGGGTAGGCCGGCAGCGCGTCATACGCCGACAGGTCGGCGCGGTCGAGCGGCCGCAGCGGCCGACCCAGGACCGCAGCCACCTCGCGGGCCAGGCCGTAGTGGCCCCACAGGTCGGGCCGGTGGGTCAGGCTCTTGTTATCAATCTCAATAATCGTGTCGGTGGGCGGAATCAGCTCGGACAGCAGACGGCCGCTGGCCAGCGAGCCGGGCAGGTCCACAATCCCCACATGTCCGCCGCCCATGCCGAGTTCCTCGGACGAACACAGCACGCCCTGGCTAGGACGGCCGGCGACCTGTCTGGCTTCCAGACGCGTGCCGTCGGCCAGCCGTACTCCGGCTGGGGCAAAGGCCGAGGTCATGCCCGGCCGCACATTGGGCGCCCCGCACACCGTGCTGAACGTATCGGCCCCGCACTCGACCCG
>JAGWBB010000059.1:0-19585 GCA_021296095.1 Desulfurellaceae bacterium
AGTCTGACAATCAAGGTTTGGGGTGAGGCGACGGGGCTGGGCGTGAGAGTTCCGCGCTTAGACATTTTCGGTATCTGGCATCCAGGTTGTTAATAAGACGCTTCACGGTTTCCTGCATGTCTCCTTCAGCAGATAGGCGCATTCCTCCTGGACCAGGATGATATTCGAGGTGTTTCTTTCCGTATACAGGGTTCAACATTTCAACTATTTCTCGTAGTGCCTGGTCGAAGAACTCCTTCTCAGGATATGAATCTGCCTTCTTTAGAGCCTTTGCCAAGTCATGCCCAAACTTTTCCGGGTTCTTTAGTTGTTTTTCGGGAATACCGTTTTTTACGAGTATGGACTTGAGCGCCAATTCGATCGCGTGTCCGTACAAATAAGTGGCCGCAATACGCGTGCTCTGAATTTGTCCGCTCTCTACAATCACGGACGCCGCTTGCAAAAACTCCTTGGCGTAGGTCAGCAGTCCTATATGCGGGTATCGGTTCATGATGCACTCCGAATGTTCGCCAAGCCCTGAAGGACCGAAGCCTCGGATCGCGCCGGCGACTTCGAGAGTCCGCAACGCCTGGGTTGTTGAGAAAACACCATGAAAGAGGAGCAGGGTAAACTGCAATGGCTCGTGGTTGCGGTGATGGTCGCGGTTGCATTGGTAATGGGACTCATTCTTGTGGCGGTCCTAGTCGTGGTGCACTTACTCGGTGGCATGGAAGCTATCACTGAAGGACTGATGACTGCTCTTTCCTTACTTGTTGGGGGACTACAGGCCGACAATCCGGTCACACGCTATATCTCTATCGGCATAGTATTGCTCCTCGGGTTGGGCATTGTTGTAGCAGGGGTGTGCATTTATCTGGTGTCTGCATTTCTTCAGGCAAGACAACCAAGACCCTAAACGAAGTTGACACTTTGCGCGTTATCAGACATAGCAGGCCAAGCGGCCGAGAGCGGGTGTCAGAATATCAGGCACTTACGGGACAAGGACGGCGCGGCCCGGCTGAATAAATCGCGGGCGAACGGGCGGTCTGGCCGAAGATTGTTCAGGGCGAGGGATGGGGCCAGCAGCGGCTTACGCTGTGCGCCGCAACAGCTCGGCCAACACTTCGCCCTGGCGTTCAAGGGCAGCGCCCTGGCGGTCAAGGGCAGCGCCCTGGCGGTCGAGCGTCGCACCCAACCGTTCCGCCTGCTCACCGTGGGCGGTCTCCATCAGATCGAGCTGGCGGTCCCGCCGCTCGCCGCTGAGCCGCATTTGCCGCAAGCCCCAGGCAATCAAACCGATCTGCCCGAAACCGACCGCAGCGCTCACGAACAGGCCGGCGATCTCCGCCCAATTCGGGGGCGGGCCAGTTTGGAGCGCGGCCACAGCCTCCCGCGCCAACTGGAGAAATTCAGCGTCCATCCTGCTCTCTCAGCTCAAGCCATAAAACTGCATGGCGCCTTCGGCCAGTACTTTGCGTCGGTACTCTTGCGGCAGCTTCTCCGCAATCTGGGCCGGCGCTCCGGGGAAGAAGCCGTCGGGATGCGGGTAGTCGGTCGCCCACAGAATCTTGGTCGGCCCCACATAGTCCACCAGATGCCGCAGGCTGCCCTCGATGGCGCTGGAAATACTCGCTGGGCCGCATCGTCAGCGAGGAGTCGTTGAACAGCCCCTTGTCGTCAAAGTGACGATCCATGCGGTCGAGCCACGGCGCGATCCAGCCGCCGCCCGACTCCATGAACCCGATCCGCACTTTGGGAAAACGTTCGCACACCCCGTCCCAGATGATACTCAGGCAGGCCAGCATCATCTCCATGGTGTGGGAAACCATGTGCTTGGCGCTCAGGCTCTCAAAGCGGTCCACTCCAACCGCAGGCATGCCGCCGGTGCCCTCATGGATGCCGATTGAGAAGTCCAGCTCCTGAGCTTCGGCCCAGAACACGTCGTAGTCCGGGTGGCCAAGCATCCGGTTGTTGTAGGGGTTGGGACGCAGAAAGCCGCTACTCATACCCAGCTCGTTGCGGGCGTAGCGCATCTCTTCGATAGCCAGATCAATAGACTGCATGGGCAGCATGGCCACGCCGAACAGGCGGTCGGGGTAGGGCTGGCAGTAGTCGGCCAGCCAGCGGTTGTAGGCCCGGCTGGCCGCCGCAGCCAGCTGCGGGTCCTGGATGGCGCCGACGAACAGACCCACGCTGGGGTACAGGAAGACGGCGTCAATGCCGTCCAGATCCAGGTCGGGGATGCGGGCGTGGGGATCAAAGCCGCCCTTGCGGCCCTCGGTGTATTTGATCCGAATCGAGGTGTCGCCCTGCCGGGCGCCGATGGCGCCGACCAGACCCAGGCCGGTCGGCCCGCCAAACACCTTGCCCTCAATGCGCAAGCGTTCCCTGCCGTCGGTGTCCACAAACAGCTCGGGCGCGCGCTCGCGGTACTCAGGGTCGATATACTCGGTCCAGAAAGTGGGCGGCTCCAACACGTGGCCGTCGGAATCAATGACGTTATAGCTGCGACTCATGGTCTCCCTCCTTGCCCCTGTCAGAGTTCAGTTGAGCTGATAAAACTGCTTGGCTCCTTCGGCCAGGACCGTGCGTCCCGTGTCGGCCGTCAGCTGCTCGGCAATCATGGTCGGCGCGCCCGGAAAAAACCCGTCGGGATGGGGATAGTCGGTCGCCCACAGAATCTTATGCGGCCCCAGGCGCTCGGCCGCATAGGCCAGACCGGTCTCAACCGGTTCAAACGAGATCCAGCACTGGCGCTCGAAATACTCGCTGGGTCGCATCCGCAGGCAGTGGTCCAGGAACTGGCTCTTGTCGTCGAAGTGGCGGTCCATGCGGTCGAGCCACGGCGCGATCCAGCCGCCGCCCGACTCCAGAAAACCGATTCGCAGCTTGGGAAAGCGCTCGCATACCCCGCTCCAGATGACGCTCAGGCAGGCCAGCATCATTTCCATCGGGTGCGAAATGATGTGCCGCTCGGCCCGGGTCTGAAAGCGGTCCACCCCGACCTGCGGCATGCCGCCGCCCGACCCTTCGTGCAGGCCGATTGCAAAGTCGAGGTCCTGCACCTCGGCCCAGAACGGCTCGTAGTCGGGGTGGTGCAGCATGCGGCCGTTGTAGGGGTTGGGCCGTAGAAAGCCGCCCCGCATGCCGAGGGTGTTGCGGGCGTAGCGCGCCTCTTCGATGGCCAGTTCGACCGACTGCATGGGCAGCATGGCCACGCCGAACAGGCGGTCGGGGTAGGGCTGGCAGTAATCGGCCAGCCAGCGGTTGTAGGCCCGGCACATGGCGGCGGCCAGCGGCGGGTCGTCTACCGCGCCGGCGAACAGGCCGATGCTGGGATACAGAAAGGCGGCGTCAATGCCGTCGAGGTCCATGTCTGGAATACGGGCGTGGGGATCGAAACCGCCCTGGCGGCCCTGGCTATAGCTGATGTCAATCGACGCCTCGCCCTGTCGGGCGCCGATGGCGCCGACCAGACCCAGGCCGGTCGGCCCGCCCAGCACCTTGCCTTCCAGCCGCAGGCGCTCTTTGCCGTCGGTGTCAACAAACAGCTGCGGGGCGCGCTCGCGGTAGGCGGGCTCCATATACCGGTCCCACAGGTCGAGCGGCTCCAACACATGCCCATCCGCGTCAATGATACGATAGCTGCGAGCCATGGCGGTTCCCCCCTCTTTTGGGCAATCGGGCGACTCGGAAGCGCTTAGCCGAGCTGGTAGAACTCGATCGCGCTGCCGGCCAGAACCGCATGCTTGTCCTTGTCCGACAGCTTCTCGGCAATCATGGCCGGCGCGCCCGGAAAAAACCCGTCGGGATGGGGATAGTCGGTCGCCCACAGAATTTTATTGGCGCCCAGATAGTTCACCATATGCGTCAGGCTGCCCTCGACCGGTTCGTACGAAATCCAGCCCTGGCGCTGAAAATACTCGCTCGGCGACAGCCTGAGCGCGGTGGAGCCGAACACCCCGTGATCGTCGAAATGGCGGTCCATGCGGTCCAGCCAGGGCGCAATCCAGCCGCCGCCCGATTCCAGGAAGGCAAAGCGCACTTTTGGAAAGCGCTCACACACCCCGCCCCAGATCACGCTCAGGCTGGCCAGCATCATCTCCACGGTATGCGACACAATGTGCCGGGCCGGCAGGTCATCAAAGCGCTCGACCCCGGCCGCCGGCATCCCTCCGGTGCCCTCATGAATGCCAATCGGAAAGTCGAGGTCCTGGGCTTCGGCCCAGAACGGATCGTAGTCCGGGTCGCCCAGCATCCGGTCGTTGTAGGGGTTGGGACGCAGAAAACCGCTCTTCATGCCCAGCTCGTTGCGGGCGTAGCGCATCTCTTCAACGGCCAGGCCGATGTCCTGCATGGGCAGCATGGCCACGCCGAACAGGCGGTCGGGGTAGGGCTGGCAGTAATCGGCCAGCCAGCGGTTATAGGCCCGGCACATGGCTGTGGCCAGGGACGGGTCCTGCACCGCGCCGGCGAACAGACCCAGGGTGGGATACAGAAACACCGCGTCAATGCCGTCCAACTCCATGTCCGGGATGCGGGCGTGGGGATCAAAGCCGCCCTTACGGCCTTCGACGTACTTGATGTCGGTTGAGGCTTCACCCTGCCGCGCGCCAATCGCACCGGCAAAACCCAGCCCCTTGGGACCGCCGTACACCCGGCCCTCGATGCGCAGGCGCTCTTTGCCGTCGGTGTCGGTGAACAGCTCGGGCACCCGGTCGCGGTAGGCCGGATCAATATAATCGGCCCAGAAGTTCGGCGGCTCCAAGACATGGCCGTCAGAATCAATGACATTATAGCTGCGTCCCATCGCGGTCCTCCTTAGTGCTTGTGCAAAACACGGTTTTCCGGCTGTTTCTTGGGCTCCTAGCACCTTCCGATCTCAGCGGCAAGCTTGCGCCGCAGGCCGCAGCGGCCAGCCGAGGCTTGCAAGAAAACCCGCGCAGACGTATGCTCCCGGCATCACACAATTCTTCGTGGGAGGTGAAGCGTATGAGACCACCAGAGGTCCAGTCCGAGATGATGCATTATCCTGGTCACGGCGGCACTCCGGTCAGTGCCTATCTGAGCCGTCCAACAACGTCGGGCCCGCATCCCGGCGTGATTGTGATTATGGAAGCCTTTGGTCTGAACGACCATATCAAAGACGTGGCCGACCGCTTTGCCAGAGAAGGCTATATTGCCCTGGCACCGGATATGTACACCCGTGAGGGAACCCCCGATATCAGCAACCCGGATACCATGCTCCAGAACGTGATGCGCATCATGTTCTCGGTCCCCGACTCGCAGGCCATGGGCGATCTTGACGCCGGCGCGCAGTACATCAAGAGCCAGGCCGACTCGAACGGCAAGGTGGGTGCGATCGGCTTCTGTTCGGGCGGACGCTACACCCTGATGTTCGGCTGTACCAGCAAAAACCTGGATGCGGCGGTGGATTCGGCCGGCGGATTCATCACCCAGGACGGACCCAACGAGCAGGAGGACACCCGTCCGGTCCCGCCTATCGACATGATCGCAGACCTGAACTGCCCCCTGCTGGGGCTGTTTGGTGAAGAAGACCCCAACCCGTCGCCCGAGCACGCCGAGCGGCTCCAGGCCGAACTCGACAAGCATGGCAAGACGTATGAGATGCGGATGTATCCCAACGCCGGCCACGCCTTCTTTGCCGACTATCGCGACAGCTATCGGCCGGTTCCGGCCCAGGATATGTGGCACCGGGTTCTCACGTTCTACGACGCACACCTCAGCGCGTAGTCGAGTCG
This sequence comes from Desulfurellaceae bacterium, assembly GCA_021296095.1. Lineage (NCBI taxonomy): Bacteria > Pseudomonadati > Campylobacterota > Desulfurellia > Desulfurellales > Desulfurellaceae > Desulfurellaceae bacterium. The sequence continues at coordinate 5,742 of JAGWBB010000059.1, forward strand.
GGTGGGGTCTCGCCCACCCCCCAATCAGGAGGGAGACATGGCAGTAGACAAATTCCCGGTTGAGGCGAGCCATATCATGATGTTTGCCCGCTCGGTCGGAGACGAGAACAAGATTTATTACGACGAAGAGTATGCCCGGGGCACCGAGCCGGGGACGATCATCGCTCCGCCAACCTTCGCCCAGTCCAGCGCCCAGTTCGATCCCGACTATTTTCTGCGGCCCAAAGCCGGCCAGCCCTGGTTTGGCTCGGGCAAGGAACCCACCGGTATCCAGAAGAAGGAAGGCGGTGGCGGTGGTGGAGGCGGCGGTGGCGGTCTGCACGCCGAGCAGCACTTCGAGTATCACCGCCATCCCAAACCGGGCGATGTGCTGACGGCGACCCAGAAACCCGGCAAGAAGTGGGAAAAGCAGGGTCGGCGGTCGGGCAAACTGATCTTTTCAGAAACCATCACCGAGTATCGGGACCAGAACGGTGAGTTGGTCATTACCGCCCGGGGCGTCGGCGTCCAGACCGAGCGGCCGGTCGATCAGTAGGGAGAACACGTATGGCCTTATCAGCAAGTCAGCTCAAAGTCGGTGACAGCCACGAGGAGCAGGTTGTCGAGAACCTGACCCGCACCCAGCTGGTCCAGTACGCCGGTGCGTCCGGTGACTACAACCCGGTTCACACCGATGAAATCTTCACCACCAAGGTGGCCGGCTATCCCTCGGTGTTTGCCCACGGCATGCTCAGCATGGGTCTGACCGGCAAAATGTTGACCAACTACGTCGGGGACGGACGTCTGACCAAGTACGGCGTGCGTTTTACCCGTCAGGTCTGGCCCGGCGACAGCCTGACCGCCCGGGCGACGGTCAAGGAAATTCGGCTCGAAGGCGAGCAGCCGATTGTCGATCTTGACGTCTCGGCCGTGAATCAGGACGGTGTCGAAGTGGTCAGCGGCTACGCCTCGGCCCGGGTTGATCCCTAGGCGCCCAGACTACGTCCTCCCCGCCCGCTCACAACAGGGGAGGACGTTGGCCGGTAACTGCTCCCGGCCCTCAACCGCTCGGAGCACCGGCTACGAACATTTTTTCAGCTTCTCTGTCCGCCAGGCTCGTGTTGACAAAGTCTCGGCCCGGGTGTTGTGTGAGTCTTTCGACAGGGAAAAGGAGGTCGCATGCAGTACGATCTGATTATTCAGAATGGAACGGTCATTGACGGCTCGGGTCTGCCGCGCTTTCGGGCCGATGTCGGCATCATCGACGGCAAGATCGCCTCAATCGGCCGGATCCGGGGAGAAAGCGCCCAGGAAGTCGTTGACGCCGAGGGCCACGTGGTCGCCCCCGGTTTCATCGACGGCCACACCCACATGGACGCCCAGGTGTCCTGGGACCCGCTGGGCACGTGTTCGTGCTGGCACGGCATCACCAGCGTGATTATGGGCAACTGTGGCTTTTCGCTCGCGCCGTGCAAAGAGAGCGAAAAAGACATGGTCATGCGCAACCTGGAACGCGCCGAAGACATTGCGCCCGAGGCCATGAACGCCGGTATCAACTGGACCTGGGAGACCTTTCCTGAATACCTGGACAGCGTTGAGCGCCTGCCCAAGGGCATCAACTATGGTGCCTACATGGGCCACTCGGCACTGCGGACCTATATCATGGGTGAGCGAGCGTTTACCGAGCAAGCTTCCGAGAGCGACCTGGAGCGCATGAAGCAGCAGGTGCGCGAAGCCATTCAGGCCGGGGCGATGGGGTTTACCACCTCGCGGACGCGTAACCACCAGACGCCCCAGCGTCAGCCGGTGGCCAGCCGCCTGGCGACCTGGGACGAAGTCCGCCAGCTGGTCGGGGTGATGGGTGAACTCGGCGCCGGCATTTTTGAGATCGCCGGGGAAGACACCGGCCGTGACCCCGAGCGCATCGCCGAATACCAGGCCCGGCTCAAGGCCCTGGCCGTCGAGACCGGCGTGCCGGTGACCTACGGCATGTTTACCATGCGACGCGCCCCGGACTGCTGGCAGTCCTACTACGAGCTGGCCGACGAGACCGCCGCGGCCGGCGGCCGGATGTTTATGCAGGTCCACAGCCGCTCGCTGAACGCGGTGCTGTCGTTTGAGACCAATACGCCGTTTGACCGCCTGCCGACCTGGCGGCGACTGAAAAAGATGGGTTCGCTGGCAGAAAAAGAGGCCGCGCTGCGCGACCCTGACTTCCGTCGCACACTCGTCGAAGAAGCCCGCGATCAAGAGCCCGACGGTGGCCGGGGTACCGGCCCCGAGGCCCGGGCGGCCGATTACGATTGGCTGTATGTCATGGACAGCCCCAACCCGCCCCACCGCTCGGTTGCCGAAATCGCCGCCGCCCAGGGTAAAGATCCGGTCGAGGTGTTCATCGACCTGGCCCTTGACAAGGGCTTGAAGCAGTTCTACCTGCAACCGCTGGCCAACGAGGATCAGGACCACGCGCTGCAGATGATCAAGCATCCGCGGTCGGTGGTGACCTTCTCGGACTCCGGGGCGCACGTGTCTCAGATCATGGACTCCTCGCTGCAAACCCATTTGCTCAGCCACTGGGTGCGCGAGAAACAGGAAGTGACGCTTGAGGAGGCGGTGCGGATGCTGAGCTTCGTCCCGGCCTCGCAGTGGGGGCTGAACGGGCGGGGTCTGCTGCGCGAGGGCATGACCGCCGACGTGGTGGTCTTCAATCCCGACACCGTTGCCCCGATGATGCCGGAGCTGACCTACGATCTGCCGGCCGGCGCGCGGCGGCTTAAGCAGAAGGCGGCCGGTTTCCTGGCCACCGTGGTCAACGGTCAGGTTGTGCTGCGCAACAACGAACACACCGGCGCCCTGCCCGGTCAGTTGCTGCGCGGTCCCCTGGCTCGCGCCTAAAGATCCCTCATGACGAGCGGGGCAGACCCATCGCGTGTCTGCTCCGCCTCTCCTGTCCCTCGCTGTCTCTTTCCACTCTAAGCCGATCAGTATTCTTGGGTATCCATCCGGGGCGGGTGGGATTCGGGGGAGGTTTTTCTGGAGTGCTGAGGGCCGAAGAGGCTTGAAGTAGCAACAGGAGGTCGGCGTGGGCTCCCGCACCGACTTCCTGGCGTCGGCGTTGCAGGCGGACCGAGAGGAGGTTCATTTGGAAGTCAGGATCGCAGAAGTTGATTCAGACTGGGAAATAGCTGGTAGGTTGTTGATTCAGCTTAGATCGGCCTATGACCTGCGCACGATAGTATCTCAGATGAAGGCCCAGCAGAAGAGAGGTTACACAGTCGTCTATATCAAGGATGGTGGTGCAGCAGTTTGCGCTGCCGGATTCGTGATTGAGACCAGATTGGCTTGGGAGAAACACATGTATATTGAGGATCTGGTCACGGATGCACAGCGGCGCTCCTCTGGCATAGGCAAAGTCATGCTGGATTGGCTCAAGTCCTATGCCAAAGAGAATGGCTGCGATCAGATCCATTTGGATTCGGGCGTTCAAAGGTTTCCTGCCCATAGGTTCTATCTGCGCGAGGGGTTCAATATCGCAAGCCATCACTTCTCGATTGCGAATCTCAAATGACAACATTGCCTGCCCGCTATGGGGTGAGAGACAGGAGGGGTATCCTGCCCTTTTACGCGATACCGCGACATTCTCGTCGTTTGATCTGGCCGAGGTGGTATCGGCTTGGAAGCCACTTGCTGGGGGATAGCTCTTGAAATTTGAACAGCGGTACTTGGTATTGGAGAGGAGCGAAGGAATCGAGCCATAACGTAGCTGGTATGACTCAGAGGCCGGTCCCTTCCGAACATGGGAAAAGCCCGGCCACTCTGCTAGAGTGGCCCTCCCAGCCCTGTCGGCGCGACTGTGGACTGGGTATGGAGGGGGACATGACTACAGACACACAGTGGCAAACGCTCAACGAGGAGGGCTTCCGGCTGTACCAGCAGGGGGCGTACGACCGGGCCGAACAGCTTTTTCGTGAGGCGCTGGAGAGGGTCGAGACGTTTGGTCCAAAGGACACGCGGGTGGCCATGGTGCTCAACAACCTGGCCAACCTGTGTCACAACCAGGGCAAACTCGACGAGGCCGAACAGCACTATCAGCGCGCCCTGGATATCCGGCGCGAGCAATACGGTCCGGATCATCCTTTTGTAGCCCAGAGCCTGAACAACCTGGCCTCGCTGTACCGTGAGCTGGGCCGGCTGGACGAAGCCGAGACCTTCCTGCAAAAAGTCCTGACCATTGCCGAGGCCATTGTCGGCCCCGACCACTGGCGGGTGACCAACTGCCTCAATAATCTGGCGGCGGTGTACATGGCGCAGGCGCGTTACGAAGAGGCGTCCTCGTTGTTTGACCGCTCGCTCACCATTCGGACCCGTTTTTTCGGGCCCGACCATCACTCGGTGGCAACCACCCTGTGCGGTCAGGCCGAAGTCGCGGTGGCTCAGGGCCAGGACGCGGCAGCCGCCCCGATTTTCCAGCGTGCCCTGGACATCCGCCAACAAAAGCTCGGCGCCGATCATCCGGCGGTCGCCCTGCTCATCGAGAAGTACGCCCCGCTGCTGCACCGGGCGGACCGCCGGGACGAGGCGCTGGCGCTGGAAGCCAAGGCCAGAGAAATCCGGGTCAAACACAAGCACGTTGACGCTGTCGAAGATCACAAGGAGTAAACGTGTCCTCCGACCTCTATTCTTTTAAGCAGGGAGGCAGGCTATGGAGCACAATGGACGTATGCCGCTCGAGGGTATTCGAGTCGTGGACCTGACGATCTGGGCTCAGGGGCCTCTGGGCGCCATGATGCTGGCCGACCTGGGGGCCGAGGTCATCAAGGTCGAGAAGCCCGGCCAGGGTGATTTTTCCCGTGGGGTGCAGTCCCTGTTTGGCCAGCCCCAGTTCTTGCCCGACGGAAAAAACCTGATGTTCGAGATCACCAACCGCAACAAAAAGGCAATCGCGCTCGACCTGCGCCAAGACGCAGGCCAGCAGGCCCTCTACCGCCTGATCGAAAAGTCCGATGTCTTCATCTCCAACCTCCACCCCAGCGCCCTGCGCGAGTTCCGGGTCGACCGCGAGACGCTGCTCGGCATCAACCCCGAGCTGATCTACTCGCACGCGACCGGTTTCGGGCCGCGCGGCCCGCACGCCGAAGACCCGTGCCAGGACACGGTCGGCATGGCCCGCTCCGGCTTCATGTTCAACACCCCGGATGCGGACGGAGCGCCGGTGTATCCGACCGGAGCACTGAGCGACATCCTGTCCGGCACAATGCTCGGCTTTGGGGTGATCGCCGCCCTGCTGGCCCGGGAGCGAACCGGTGTCAGCCAGTCGGTGTGGGCCTCGCAGCTGAGCACCATGATGTGGCTCCAGTATTACAACCTGGCCCAGTGTGCGAACGTGGGAGAGGACTTTGCGCCCTACGACCGCCACGATGTGGCCAACCCGCTGATGAACCTGTACCGCTGTGCCGACGGACGCTGGATTGCGTGCGGGTTGTTCGTGGCCCCGCGTTTCTGGTCGGACTTCTGTCAGGTGCTGGGTTTGACCGATATCGAACACGACCCGCGTTTCAGCAGCGATGAAAAACGATCTGAACATCGCCGCGAGTTGATCGCCCACATCGAGGGGGCGTTTGCCACCCGGCCGCGCGACCACTGGGAGACGATCTTCCGCGAAAAAGGTTTCTGGTTCTCGGTCGTCAACAAGGTCAGCGACCTGCCCGACGATCCGCAGGTGGCGGCCAACGACTACCTGATGGAACTCGACAACGGGCTTAAGACCGTATCGGCGCCCTTCAGCCTGGAAAAGGCTCCACCGCTCCGAAAAGGCGCGCCAGACTTCAGCCAGCACACCGACGAGATTCTGGAGCAGGTGTGCGGCTACTCGCCGGAGGAGATTGTCGCCCTCAAGGAGAAGGGCGTCGCCTGGTAGGCCAGTCGGCGCTCAGACGCCAAAGAAACGCGCCGCATTGTCGCCCAGGATCTTATTGACCGAGGTCTGGGGCAGGCGGGCCAGGGCTGCCCGCGCCTTGTCAACCGGCCGGACAAAGCCCTCGGCGTGTGGATAGTCCGAGCCGATAAAAAATTTGTCATCGCCAACCAACTCGACCATATACGGCAGGCTGCGCTCGTCCGGGTCGGCCGAGATCCAGATGTTACGGGCAAAATACTCGCTGGCCGAGCGCTTCATGGCCGTGGTATGGCCCATATAGCTGTAGCGGTAATCGAAGCGGTCGAGCCACTCGACAAGCCAGCCGCTGGCCGACTCGACGACCGCCACCCGCAGGTCCGGAAAGCGCTCGAAGACTCCGTCGTAGACCATGGTGGTCAGCGCCATGCGCGGGTCCTGAATGACATTCATGCTGACAAACATGAAGTCCGGCTTGGGCTCCCGGCGCCACTCGTTGCCCAGATAAAAGGGGTGGACAACCAGGTGCAGGCTGACCGCCAGGTCCAGCTCCTGGGCCGTAGCCCAGACCGGATCAAAATCCGGGTGGCCGAAGCTCTTGCCCTCAACCGGCATCGCCCCGATAAAGACCGCCCGCAGGCCGGCCTTGGCCAGCCGCCGCAGCTCGCGGACCGCCGCGGCGGGATGGCGGAGCGAGATATGGCCGACCGGGTAGAGGCGCTCGCGGTGGGCGGTGCACACGTCCAGCGCCCAGGTGTTGTAGGCCCGACAGTGGGCGGCGGCCAGCTCGGGGTCTTCGACCAGCCCGTCCGTCAGCAGTCCGAGCGAGGGGTACAGAAACTGGCAGGCGATGCCTTCCTGATCCAGGAAGGCGATGCGGGCCTGCATGTCTTCCAGGCTGTGGCTGGAGACCGCAGCCAGATCGAAAGAGCCGAGTCCGGCGCCGGACTCTTTTTGGCCATAGCCGATCAGCACGCCCAAAAAGTCCTCGACGTTGAAGCGGGCCCGCGTGTTGTCCTCAATCAGGATGGTGTAGCGGTCGCTGTCCGGGCGTGGCACAAAGCGCACACAGCGCGAGCGGTACTGGGGGTCGATATACCGCTGCCAGATATCGAGCGGCTCCATGAAATGGCTGTCGGCGTCAATAATCCGTGCCATACGGCTTATCCTTGGGGTGGGGTCGGTGGAAAAAAGCTGGTCCAATCGACCAGGGACTGGTAGACCGCGGCGACCTGGAGCAGCAGGTCTTCACGAAAATACGGGCCGACCAGCATCAGGCCGACCGGCAGCCCGCCGACCTTGCCGCACGGGATGCTGAGCGCCGGATGACCGGTCAGGTTGAACGGGGCGGTGTTGTGGGTGACCAGCCCCAGGTCCATGCCCAGCTGACCGCCGAACAGGGTGTGCTCAATCGCCTCCTGGGCGTCCTGGGGCTGGCGATAGACGGGGGCAGTCATCGGAGTCGTGGGCAGGGCCAGGATATCGGCCTGCGACAGAGCCTGGTTGTACTGTTTGACAAAGGTGGGGCGGACGTTATGGCCCTTGGCGTACAGCCGGCCGTGGGTGAAGCGGTTCAGGTAGGCGCCCATCAGCAGGCCGAGTTTGTAGTTGAGCGGCAGCTCGTGGTCGTGGCCGTGTTTGAAACGACCAAAGCTGGAGACCAGCGAGCTGGGGTAGTAGGTCCTGGCAAAAGCCCCGCCCAGGTTGGTCTCGAACATGTGTTTGCCGCCCTCAAAGTAGATCGGCAGCAGGGCCAGCAACGCCTTGTCGTGGAGCGGGACGGACACCGAGCTGAGCCGGGCGCCCGCGCCCTCCAGGCTGGCCAGGGCGTCGTGGACCACCTGCTCAACCTCCGGCTGGCTGCCGGCGAAGCCAAAACCCTCGGACAACACCCCGATGGTGAGGCCGTCGATGCCGCGGCTCAGCGCCTGGCCATAGTCGGGTAGCCGGGCCGGCAGCTGCGTCTGGCGGGGATCGTAGCCGTCCGGCCCGGCCACGCAGCTCAGCACTGCGGTCAGGTCTTCGACCGTGCGCGTCATCGGGCCGACGTAGTCGATGCTCGGATCGAGGCCGAACACGCCGGTGTGTGGAATAAGCCCGTGGGTGGCCATCAGACCCAGGCAGCCGGACCAGGCTGCGGGTATGCGGATCGAGCCGCCCTGATCGCCGCCAAAGGCGATATCCACCAGCCCGCCGGCTACCGCCGCAGCCGAGCCGGACGACGAGCCACCGGTGACATGGGCGGGATTGTGGGGGTTGAGCGGACGACCAAAATCGCCGATTCCGCTCAGGCCCGGTCCGCCAAACGAAAAGTCCTCCATGTTCATCTTGCCGACGATCGTACCGCCGCCGGACAGCAGCCGGGTGACGATGCTGGCGTCAAAGTCGGGGGTATAGCCGTCCATGAAATGCGAGCCCAGGCTGAGCGGAACCCCGGCCACGCTGATGTGGTCTTTGAGGCCGATGGTCTTGCCGGTGAGCGGGCCCTCGTCAGCGCCCGCCACCCAACACTTGCGGATAAAGACGTTGAGCGGATCTTCGTCTTCGGTCGGACGGTAGCCCGGGTCGCGGTCGGTGACCTCCAGGGGCAGGTGCTCCTCCTCGATCCGCAGCTCGTGAAAGCGCTCGAAGCTGTCGATGTGCTCAAGCATGCGCGACTGCATGCTGTGCGCCTCGGCCTGGCTGAGGGCGAGGCCGAGCGTTTTGCCGTGTGCGATCACCTCCTCAATAGTGGGCCGTGGCAACATACTCCCGCCTCCTTTTGAGTCTTCCCATACAGGCGAGAGGGCGGGCTTGTCAAACGCGCGACAGCCCGGTCGTGGCGGACCGGGTCGGTCTTGATCAGAGTTGGCTCAGGACTTCGAGAGACGGGGCAAAGAAGTGCGCCCCGGACACGGCCTGGGTGAAGTCCATCAGGCGGTCATGGTGGCCGTCGCCGCTCGTCCCCAGCATACGGCGCAGCATTTTTTCCGGGATGCCGAGGTCCTTGGTGTAGGCGATAAAGAACAGGCCGTGCTCGTCCAGCGTGCCGTAGGGAAAGCTGTGGCGCACAATCTCAAGCTCTTCCCCGTCCTCTTCGATCACGACCCGGCTGATGTGGGCGGTCGGTGGTTTGATGTCGTCCGGGAGTTCCTCGCTATCGGCTTTGCGGCGGCCGACCGCGCCTTCCTGTTCCTGCTCGGAGATCGCGGCCCATTTTGTCAGCTGATGCACGTAGCGCTGGGTGAAGACATAACTCCCGCCGGCAAACTCCGAATCCTCGGCCCCAATCAGGGCGACCTCGGCCCGTTCTGCGTCTCCCTCGGGATTTTCGGTGCCGTCAATGAAACCGGTCAGATCCCGCGAGTCGAGGTAACGAAAACCGTGCACCTCGTCCATCACCGCCACCCTGTCGCCCAGGCAAGTGCGGAGCTGCATGGCCAGCTCAAAGTTCAGGTCTTGGCGCTCGGCAATGAGATGCACGAGCACGTCCCCGCCGGTGCTCGGCGCGGTTTGCCCGGCCGCGTCAATGGCGCTGAACGGCCGCAGTCCGGCCGGGCGCCTGCCGGGGGAGATGACATCCCAGAAGCCCGACCCAAACCCGACGCTTCCGACCAGGGCTGCGTCGCGGTCGGTGGCGCCAAGGCTCTCGATCAAGGCCGGGACTTCGGTCAGAATTTTTGCCACTGCCGGGCCATTCTTTTCTGGATCGTGAACGCCCAGGATCAGGAATACGGCGTGCCGGCTGGGTTCGGGAATGATGGCGGATTGTGGGCGAGGCGTATGAGAAGACATAGTTCCATGGCATATCCCTCGGCCCGGCTTGTCAAGGCCAGCGTCCTGTTCACCCTTTCCGGCATGCAGACGGCTGTGGCATAGGCGCGGAGATATACCCGGAGGTCGGATAAGCCAAAGGGGTCATTCGATCCCTCGGCTTGTCGGTGCACGACGCCCTACGCGACCTGACCGAGCGTGAGGGTGAGCATGCCTATCAAACGCAGCGATGTGGACCGGGGACGGATAGACTTCTCGGACGTGATCTCCGGACGGCGGCTGCCGCCGGTCCATCCCGGCGAGATTCTCCGTGACGAATTCCTGGCGCCATTGGAACTCAGCGTGTACCGGCTCTCACAGATACTCAAGGTGTCACGACCGCGGTTGAACGATATCGTGCATGGACGCCGTGCCGTTACGACGGATACCGCGCTCCGCCTCGGCTACTATTTCGGGACGACGCCGGAGTTCTGGCTCAATCTTCAGACTCGCTACGATCTCGATGTCGCCGAGCATACGCTGCGCCGTAAGATCGAGCGGGAGGTCACCCCGCGTGCGGCATGACGCGCTGCGGGACTTCGTCGGCGTGACTGAGAGGACCCCATGACACCGATTCTTGACCGCTACTTTGGCCTGGCGGAGCGCGGCACCGACGTGCGGACAGAGCTGACGGCCAGCATGACGACGTTCCTGACGATGGCCTACATCGCCTTCGTCAACCCGCAGATCCTCGCCGATGCCGGAAACGTTCATCCAACTGCTGCTACGGCACGACGTGGCCTATACTGACGAAGAACCCCAGACCGGCACCCACTGGCGGGAAGGCATCCTTTGAAAATATATACCCTTGGCTTCACGAAAAAATCCGCTGCCACTTTCTTTGAACTCCTGCGTGAGTCCGACGCAAAACGTTTGGTCGATGTCCGGCTGAACAATATCTCCCAACTGGCGGGATTCGCCAAAAAAGACGACCTCGAATACTTTCTGAAAAAAATTTGTCGGATGGAGTACGTTCATTTGCCGGAACTCGCCCCTACCAAAGAGATGCTGGACGCCTATCGTAAAGAGCACAAGGATTGGGAAACGTATGAGCGCCAGTTTTTGGCCCTTATGGATGAGCGCCGCATCGGCACGAAGGGGATAAAAAGGACGCTCTCCAACGGCTGCCTGTTATGCAGTGAGGACAAGCCCGAACACTGCCACCGCCGGCTGGTTGCAGAATATCTCGAAAGGCAATGGGGCGGTGTTGAGATTGTCCATCTGGGATAAGTTCTCGTTCCAGTCAACACAGCTTAGCGCTGATGGTAGAGCGGATGCCCGCGGACGCCGGTATGCACCCGACTGAAATGGTCGCCCTCCAGATTGGCAAAATAGAGGTCCTGCAAGTCCGGACCGCCGAACGCGCAGTTGGTGGGAAAGTTCAGCTTTTGCGCTTCGGGGTCGTCAATCAACAGACTCCACTGCCCATTCGTATCCACTTTGATGATCTGATGGGCCGGAACCATGTTGACACCCTGATGGGCAATACCCTGGAGCGCATGTGAGCCGCCTATCTTCGCCGGCAGCGTGACGTAGAGATTGCCGTCCACGTCAAAGGCCATCCCGTCGGGCAGGGCGGGAAAGTCTTTGGAGTATATTTCAGGTGCGCCAAAAGTCCCGTCTTTCTTGATCTGAATGCGCAGGCAGTCATCCCGGGTGCTTTCCAGCACGTAGACCGCCTCTTCATTCGGCGCGATAGCCGTCCCGTTGGCAAGGTAAATACCGGTGGCCACGACATCGCCCCGGCCGTCCGGGCGGATACGGACCAGTGCGCCATTCGGGGCCGGCTGTGCCAGCTCGTCAAGCGCCTTTTCCAGCGTCGGAGCGCTCGACGAATTGGAGACGTACAAATTCCCCTCCGCGTCATAGCTGGCGAAATTCGGCATGGTGAGCTTCACGTCGCCCACCTGGTCGGCAATAAGCGAGACCTGGCCGGTCTGGGAGACGCGCAGCACGGCCTGCTTGGCCAGGTCGCAGTAGACAATATTGCCCTCACGGTCCATGGTCACGCCGTTGGGCATGGAGCCCTCCGGTAAGCGGGCTATTTCACCCACTGTCCCGTCCGGGGTGACTCTGTACACAATGCCATTGCGACCCGCGCCATAGGCCGCGCCGTCTTTATCAATGACCACGCCTTCAGCCTGAAGAACGCCTTTGCCAAAAATTTCTACCTGGTCCAGCGAAAATGTCGCCATGCTCCACGCTCCTTTTGCTGTCATACTGAGGCCATTCCGGCGTCAGTTCTGTAGGTCGGATTCGCCGGAGGCGTAATCCGACATCTCAGCTGCCTCCTTCGCGTCCTTATCCCCGGCAGCTCGGGCTTAATCGGCACGGTTCTCTCTGCTCTCGTCCTCTTCCATCCAGGCGGGAGGGATGCCTTTGTATAATACGTCTGGATCAATGTCGGCTCCATTTTCCCACCGAATCGTGCCCATCCGAGTATCAACCTGGACCGAACGAAAGACTTGGGCATTGGTCCGAATTGGCTCAAAAATCGGACCATGCAGATAGGGTTCAAGGTCGATTTCCCTGCTCGTGTTGTCAGTGAACTCCAGACGAACCCTGAAATCCTCCAGCGGTTCGACGGCACGAATACGTACTGGGCGCGGCATACTGTTACTCCTTTCCGCTCAGTCCAACGGGTCAATTGGTCGGAGGGGAAGCCCGTGTCTCGCTCTTTCCCAATTCGCCCGCAGTTCCTCTCGATGCAGAGAAGCCCACTCGACTACAAAAGCTCGGGGACGACGCGGCAGTTCGCCGTCCAGGATTTCCAGCGTGTCAATTGCAAATGAAGCCTCATGTTCGGCGTACTCTGCGTGAAAGTGCGCCGGGCGATGGTCATTGTAGTACATATAAACGACCATCCCAAAGAACTCACAAATGCGTGGCATCAGCCCGGTCCTCTTCCTGAAATAGTACGGCAAACCCTCGTATCTCGTCACATGATTTAGTCTGTGGGTCGGATTACGCTTCATTAATTCAACCTAAGGAGCTGAAGATGCCTTTCGTTGAAAACGAATCGATTCATCAGGGTGCGGTATAACCTTTTCTATTAGAGATGAGACAATTTCTGTATAACAGGATATTAGTTCTTCAATCAGGCAATAGTGCATCTCATCTCCTTCATCCCTGTCGGATTTGAAACCGAACACACAGGCATGTCGTACGGAGTAGATTCTATTCTGAGTAGTCTCTGTGATTTTCTCTTTTTCTTTAACAATAACTTCTTGCGAATGAACGATGCGATTAATTACCCACCAGAAGTCCTTCTTTGTCAAAGGTATCGTCTCCTCTATATCGACCTCGAATTCGCCAGTGTCGTTAAATCTCAGGTGTTTACACCGCTCCAAGATGCTTGGATCTCTGCCGTCTGCAATCTCGACACTTTTGCGTGCATAGAAACAGAATCTGTGCATATTCTCCATAATCAAAATAGTAGTTCGTGGCTCGAGAGCATCTATGTAATCACCGTGGGATGAGATCTTCATGCGTGCGAAAGCTGTAAGAATACAAGCTGCCTCTAGGGCCTGGTCGTGATACCGGGCCAATGCCGACCAGCGAAAATCGTTTAGTTCCATTTTCTAACCTAACTAATGTCACAATGGCTGGAATCCATATCAGTTTAGCGAAGATTAGTCCTGCGGAGCGGATTCGCCGGAGGCGTCATCCGGCGCCACCAGCGTATCGGCTGTCGCCACCATCGCTCCGATACGCCGTGCCGCTTGTTATCACTGACCGAATCGATCTTGGCAAGAACCGCTCCTGTCAAGACCGCCGCCATGCGCCGGCAGAGTCCAGGCATAGGGCTCAAGACCACGGCTTCCCATGAGGGGCGGGGCTATGCTAAGGCATACGGATAGACCCGCCCTGTCTCCCTGCAATGAGGCGGGGGATGAGGGCGGCCACGTCACAAGGAGGGTTCGGTTATGACGATGACGCAAAAAGGGTTTTCGCATCTGGGTCTGTCTACTTTGGATTTGGACAAGACCCGCGACTTTTATGAGAATATTCTGGGTTTCAAGCCGGTGCGCTGCGATACGATCAAGGTCAAGGAGGGCGGTCATATCCGGCACATCTTCTTTGATACCGGCCGTGACCAGCTGCTGGCCTTCATGGAGGCGCGCGAGGTGCCGGGCGTGCCCCAGGAGTACGACGCGGGGATCAACCGCGGGCTCGGCGT
>JAGWBB010000059.1:19652-22125 GCA_021296095.1 Desulfurellaceae bacterium
CGTGTCCGAGGTCGTTGACCACGACTGGGCCAAGTCGATCTATTTCAAGGACCCGAACGGCATGCAGCTGGAATTCTGCTGCCTGACGCGGGAATTTGTTGACGACGACGGCGTCATGCAGGAGCGCTTCCAAGCCTCAATCCGGGCTCTGGGCCTCGAAGATACGAGTGATCTCAAGGATGCTCCCCGCTAGGCCCGCTCTCGGTCGGTAGCGGTTGTGTCGAGCAACCGCTCAACCATGGCCCGATACTGCTTGACCGCAGGCGAGCGGTAGAAGCGGGCGCGGGTGAAATTGGGGTCGCCGGCGTAAAACCACTCGTACTGGAGCTGGCGGCTGCCAAACTGTTCGCCCAACATATCCCAAGCCAGCTTAAACAGCCGCACGCGTTCTCGGGCGGGCAAATCCTTACCGCGCAGATATTGTTCGAGATAGGGCGCAATGGCCGGATTTTCCAGGTCCTTTTCCGTCGGTGTCAGAATCAGACCGCTGCCGCTCAGCTGACGCAGGACTTCTGCCGCCCGCATGTGCGCCTGGGGTAGAAACACCCACAGGCTGGCCGCCAGGGCGCGCAGCGAGGTGCCCTCACGCCGGCCGGCGTCCACATCCTGGGCGGCCGCCCGCACCAGGCCGTTGGCAATCTCGACATTGGCGATCAGCTCTCCGAGCTGGGTCTGGACCTGCGCGGCTGCGGTCCGGCCTATGGCTTCGGCCACCGAACACGCCAGACCGGCCATGAAACGCAGCTTGACCGTGCCGCGAATCACCCCTTGCAGCAGGGCATAGCCGGGCGCGTGGCCGAGGATATAGTTGGACGCCTCGATATCGCCGTTGATAAAGACCCGCTCCCACGGCACTTCCACATCATCGAAGATTGCCAGCGCGTCTTCCTCATCGAAGCGCGACGACAGCGGCCGGTCAAAGTCGCTGCGACCGGTGCTGTAGGCTTCACGACACACGAATTTCAGGCCGGGGATATCCATCGGCACGGCAAAACACAGGGCGTAGGCTTCATCGCCCGGCTTGCGCGGGTAAAACGGGCCGACCCACAGCTCGTTGGAAAACGGGGCCAGGGTTGACAGCATGCGCGCGCCACGGACGACGAGACCCCGGTCCGTCTCGCGCACGCGGTGCAGGGCAGCCTCGGGATCGGCTTGCTCGGCCGGACCTTTTGAGCGGTCAATCTGGGGATCGACCAGGGTGTGGGTGAGGCACCAGTCCTGGTCCCGGCAGTCCTCATAGTAGCGCAGGGTATTGTCGCCGTACTGTTTGTTGCGCTGGCCGATGAACTCGTGGGCGACCGCCGCATCCGTGACCAGGGCGTTCATGAAGTCGGGCAGCCGGCCCATCAGCCCGAACGTGGCCTCGGCCCGAAACTCCTCGGCCCGGACCCGCCGGTCCACGTCCTGAGCGGTGTCGGTGATCAGAAAGGACAGGCTGACCGGCTGACCGTCGGCCGGGGAGGGATAGGTCAGGAGGGACTGGTGCTGGGGGTCGTGCTGGAGGTCGTACAGCATGGCCAGGGTATTGATCGCACCCTGAAACGGCGGATAGGCCGTGACGTCCGTGACCCGTTCGCCGTTGACATAGATGCTGCGCCCGTCGCGCAGGCTTTCCCGATACTCCGCGCCGCTCCGAATACCCATTGGAATCCCTCCCCCGCGTGTCTATTGCCGCATGGCCGCAATCACGTCGCGCAGACCCTTGTCCTCCTGTGCATATTCGAGCTTCTCCACCCCCAGATAGGCGTTGGGAAACTGGACGTATTCGGCGGCGTCGTTATCGCAGTAGACTTCGAGCTCGTAGCCGTCCGGGTCCTCAAAATAGACGCTCCTGGTAATGCCGTGGTTGACGGTGAAGTGGACCGGTACGCCTTTGTCCTTGAGTTCGTGGTAGGCGGCCTCAAGCTCTTCCTGGCTGCCGAGACGAAAGGCGATATGGGCCAGACCGACCGCTTTGGGGTTGGGCGCCTCGGCCTCGGGGCCGATTTCAAACAGGGCCAACTCGTGGTGGTCGCGTCCGTGGTTGGCCAGAAAGACGGCCCGAATTTCGGACACATCTTTCATGATCTGCATACCCAGGACCTCGGTGTAAAACTTGCGCGAGCGGTCAAGGTCGCGGACCTTGATGACGGCGTGGCCAATGCGTTCGGGGCGGATCATAGCGGAACCTCCTGTGTGGGATGTGTTTACCCTTACTCGTTTTTGCTGACTTTCTCTACAGGCAGGACAGGTCTTCGCTCATCATGCTCTGGTGTCAAGCGGGCGATGTCGTAGCCATCGACGACGCTGGCTTGGCCGAACAGCTCGACCGCCGGGGCGACCTCGGCGAGCGACAGGGCCATGAGCAGCAGGCGCTCGGCCTCGGGTGGCAGCTGGTCCGGCGGAAACTGGGCTAAATGGGCCAGGACCTCTTCCATGCGCGCCAGCATGGCGGCGTAAAAGGCCTGGAGGTCTGCCATGCCGCTGGATTGCC
>JAGWBB010000060.1 GCA_021296095.1 Desulfurellaceae bacterium
GGACGTTGCGAGCCGGAGTATAGAATTCGGTCTCCAGATTCTCCTCAACCGCAATGTCGAACATCGCGTCTATGACGTGCTTGTTCTCCATTGCGGCGACTTCTTCGACCGTCTTGCCAATGAACTTTTCGTTCTTCTTGTTCTTCACGGTTTCGACCGTGAAGTCTTTGAGCGATCCGGTCACGACCGGGGTGTGGCCGGTATCATACTCGGCGACCAGAGCCTGACGAATGGCCGGGTTCTTGAGCTTTTCAAGCCGTTCGGCCGGCGTACCCATGGTCACTTCGCGCAGGACATCGTTGCCGTCGAACAACCCTGACATATCGGCAAAACTGAAGTACAGCCCTTGACGGAATGTCGCGGTCTGGTTGTAGATCTTGCGTCCGGCTTTGTTGGTCTTTTGATGGATGCTCGGCCGGTCGTCACGTGTGGCGGTGGCATTGAACAGAATCGGTCGGCCACACTCGTCGGCCAAACGATCATAGAACCGCATGTCGGCTTCAAAGTCCGGGCTGGATTGGGTGAGCTGAATAAAGCCCTCTCCCCGGTCCTTCAGCACCCGACCGAAGGCGAGCACGTCTTCGTCAGCCATGGTGTCCGTCACCATCGGGGTGCCGTCGTAGTCGCGCTGGACAGACACAAAGCCGTCACCCAAACGCTGGGCCGAGAATCCACAGCCACCGGCGTCCAGTGATTCACTCAGAATCTGGCTCATGATCTGCTTTTCTTTGTCGGTAGCCGGACGAGTCTTGGCCGCCTCCAGACCCATGGTCCAGATCATGATCGGGGCAATCGGCACGAAGCTCAGGACGTTGATCCCTTTGGGCGTCCGGTCAAGAAAGTCCAGCCATTCGGGGAAGGTTTCCCACTCCCACTTCATGCCGGCCTTCATCGACTCGTAGGGGATGGCTTCGACCCGAGACATGGTCAACATCGCCCGCTCGCGCATATCGGGCTTCACCGGCGCAAAACCAAAGCCACAGTTGCCGAGCACGATGGAGGTCACTCCGTGCCAGCCGGACAGCGTGACGTAGGGGTCCCAGTTGATCTGGGCGTCATAGTGGGTGTGGAGATCAATAAATCCCGGAGCAACCACCAGGCCGTTGGCATCCAGGGTCTTTGCGGCATCGCCGGGTTTGAGCGTGCCGGGTTGTGCGATCTGTGCAATCTGCCCGTCCTTGATGCCGACGTCCCCGATGTACCGGGGTCGACGGCTGCCATCAACGATCGTGCCGCCTCGAATGAGGGTATCAAAAGTTGCCATACGGCCCTCCTCAGATATGGGATAAAAGTGAACGTTCGTTCAGCGTTCCTCCCTAACCCTTACACCCCGAATCCGTCCGTGTCAAACCCAAAAGCGTCGCCCAGATTGATCCACGTTCCAGAACCTGTTAAGGGCACTGCCTGAAGGAGGACGAGTATGGATATTGGTATTACGATGTTTGCGACTGACTACGCTATGCGTCCGGACGATCTGGCCGCTGCCTGTGAGGAGCGCGGCTTTGAGTCGATCTGGTTCCCGGAACACACCCACATTCCGGCCAGCCGTCTGTCACCCTGGCCGGGCGGGGCGGAGCTGCCCAAGGAATACTGGCACACCCACGACCTGTTCGTGGCGCTGATGGCGGCCGCCGGCGCGACCAAGAAGATCAAGATCGGCAGCGGGATCTGTCTGGTGATTGAGCGCGACCCGATCGTGCTGGCCAATGAGGTGGCCACGGTCGATCAGCTGTCCAACGGTCGTCTGCTGTTCGGCATTGGCGGCGGCTGGAACGCCGAGGAGATGGAGAACCACGGCACGCCGTTCAAGCGGCGCTGGAAGGTCTTGCGCGAGCGCATCGAGGCCATGAAGGAGATCTGGGCCAACGAGGAGGCCGAATACCACGGCGAGTTCGTGAACTTCGATAAGATCTGGTCCTACCCCAAACCGGCCCAGAAGCCCCATCCGCCGATTCTGCTGGGAACATTCAACGGCGGCCTGAAGCGCGTGGTCAACTACTGTGACGGCTGGGTGCCGGTCGGCTTTGACACCAGCACGTTGCCCGAGTCGATCAAGGAGCTGCGCGCCCTGGCCGAGCAGGCCGGACGCTCGCCCGACGAGATCCCGGTCTCGATTTTTGGCTCGTCCGACAAGGAAGAAGCCCTGGCCAGCCATCAAGAGCTGGGCGTTGAGCGGGCGGTCCTGTTTCTGCCCTCGGCCGATAAAGACACGCTCATGCCGATGCTCGATAAATATGCGAGTCTGGTTCCCAAGTTCGCATCCTAGGCCGCGCTGATTGCTTGCAATAAAAAGGGCGACCCATAGCAGGTCGCCCTTTTTTACGTTGTGGCGTCGCGCGGCTTAGCTAATGCCGTACAGCGCGGCGGCATTGCCACCGACCACACCGGTCAGCACGTCTTCCGGCGCATCAGAGAAGTTCTCTTTGATGTACTCGGCCGACCGCGGCCACGGCGAATCGGTATGCGGATAGTCGGACGACCACATGATCTTGGTCGCGTCGAGGCGTTTGTAGGTGTCGATCCAGGTATCCTCGAACTGGAAGGTGCACCACACGTTGCGCTTGATGTACTCGCTCGGCATCATCGTCAGCTGAACATTCTGGAAGTGGCGCAGCCGGTCATAGCCGTGGTCCAGACGGTACATGAAGTGCGGCAGCCACGACACGTCGTTCTCGGCCGAGACGATTTTCAGCTTGGGATGGCGCTCGAACACGCTGCCGAACACCATGTCGGACAGGGTCAGCTGAATTTCCTGGGGCAGGCTCATGTAGCCGTACAGGATATTGCTGAAGTCGATCCCGTGGCCCTTGCGGGAGGTCAGGATATGCAGCGACAACGGCATGTTCATATCTGCGGCGGCGGCCCAGAACGGATCGTAGTCCGAATGGCTGTAGGGCCGGTCTTCCGGGGGCGCACCCCAGATCAGAGCGCCGCGCAGACCCTTTTTGGCGATCCGCTCCAGCTCGGCAATACCGGCCGGAATGTCTTCCAGGGTCACCGCGCCGAGGCCGACGAGCCGATTCGGGTTGTAGCTGGTGTACTCGGATGCCCAGTCGTTGAAGGCGCTGAAGGCCGAGGCGCGCAGTTCGGCGTCTTCGAGCCCGAACAGCAGCATGCCCATTGAGGTGTACATCGCTTCGGCGCTGACGCCGTCCTTGTCCTGGTCCTTGAGCCGCTCGGCCGGGTCCCACACGCTCTTGGGCGCCACGCTGAAGCCCTTTTCCATGTGGGCCGGCAGCTCTTCGGCGCTCTTGCCCGAGCCAAAGAAACCCGCCACCGGAACCGGGGTGATGTTTTCACACACGAAGAATTCGCCCGGTTTGCCGTTGTTGCCCTCGACGGTGTGGGGTGCCCGGTCGCGGAACTTTTTATCCATCCGCTCGGCCCACATGTCGGGCGGCTCAACAAAGTGCGAATCTCCAGAAATAATGCGATGTGCCATGCTTGGCCCTCCTTAGAGTAAAGAATACACACGTCCTGACGAAGGCAAAACCGGCTGAGCGTTCATTCAGCGGAGCGGCCTTCTACCCACAGCCCTCCTTAAACGCTTTTCCCAGTGAAGTCAAATGGCTGGGTGCCGTGTGCCGGGGGGTACAGGCTGCTGAGACGCGGTTTCGATCGGCAGAGCCGCCTACGGGTTCCGGAATATAGAGATTCCCCGTAACTCTGCCATAATGGGCCGCAACCCAGAGGAGAATCTCGGCCAAGAACAGATGCGGCAAAACACGTCATGGCAGTCAACAGGGACAAACCGGACCAATGGAAACGAGATATTGCGCAGTCGATAGACATGTACAACCGCTGGTTCGTGCAGTTTGCACCGGAGGCGTACCGGACGACACGGGTGCAGACGACAAAGGATGTTGAAGCGAGGCTGAAAGGGACAAAGAATCTCGCGGATATTGGTGTAGCCTTGCTGAAAGCTAAGCCGGCTGTGCTGCCAACGCTTCGGATGGCGACCTGTCCGCCACTCGCGGTAGATCGTCTGGTTGGTCTGGCGGGTGTTTCCAGGAACCTCGTTGCAAGGATGGAGAAGGGCGAACTGCCGTCGCGGATGCAGCGAGAGGCGTTAGACCGCGATCTTGAGAAGATTGGAGAGACCATCAAAAGGATGGCAGACCCGGACATCTTCGTATGGCTCGAACGTGGCGATAGACCATCCAGGCAGGAACTGTATCGGGCCGCAACGGTCGTGGCGGATCGTCTGTGCGGTGCGGTCGCCAATCCAATTGTGCGCAATGCGCAGGAAAAGCGGCAGCTTGCCGCTATCGGTGAATGGCTGACGGGCAATGGCTACTCGTACCTGCCGCCGGGCGAGGGTACGCGATACGATAACATGCAACCAGGCACGTTCTCGTTCCGATTGAACGTGCCGGTCGAACAGGAAGGGACTGACAGGTCAATCAATGTCCCTGTCGATGCTGTGATCATGCCAAAAACTGCCAGGGCTGGTGAGTTTCCGTTTCTGATAGAGGCGAAATCAGCGGGCGACTTTGCGAATGTCAATAAGCGACGTAAGGAAGAAGCCGTGAAGATGAGCCAATTGCGGCACACCTATGGTTAGGACGTGCGGTTCATCCTGTTCCTGTGTGGTTACTTCGACAGCGGCTATCTCGGCTACGAAGCGGCAGAGGGGATCGATTGGGTATGGGAGCACCGTATCGACGATCTCAAGCAATTCGGACTGTAGATGATGAAGAAGCTGATAGCGAGTTTGGAAGAGCGGCGGCTGGCCCTGCAAAGGGAGCTGGACGCGGGGAAGGACTCGTCGGAATGGAACCGCATGGGTCAGTTCGCCACGCCGACCGGCCTGGCCGTTGCCATGCTCCGCTACGCAAAGAGCCACCTCGGCGCCAGCGACAGGGTGCGCTTCATCGATCCTGCCCTCGGCACCGGCTCGTTCTATTCGGCTTTGCTTGACGTATTCCCCAAAGGAAGGGTCAGCGCCGCCGTCGGCTATGAAATCGACCCGCACTACGGCGCACCCGCCTTAAAACTGTGGGCGGACAGCGGGCTCGATGTTCGCTTGGAGGACTTCACCCGAGCCCAAGCGCCGACCGAGCCCGACCAATTCAATCTCCTGATCTGCAATCCCCCCTATGTGCGGCACCACCATATCGAAAATGGCGAGAAGCAGCGCCTGAAGGCTCGGACGCGAGCAGCCTGCGGTGTGGAGATCAAGGGCCTGGCCGGGCTGTACTCCTACTTCCCGGCGCTGTGCCATGCGTGGATGGCGGACGGCGGTCTTGCCGGCTGGCTGATCCCGAGCGAATTCATGGACGTGAACTATGGCGTGTGTGTGAAGCGTTATCTGCTCGACAAGGTGACGCTGGATCACGTTCATCGGTTCGATCCGAACGAGGTGCAGTTCGGAGATGCCCTGGTGTCGTCAGCCCTTGTCTGGTTCAGCAAAGAGAAAACGCCGCGAGATCACGCAGTGCGATTTACCTATGGTGGTTCCCTGGAGCGCCCGCGGCTGGAGCGTCTCGTGCCGGTCAAGACCTTGCGCCCCGACTCGAAGTGGACGCGGTATCCGGCACAAGCGGGCTATGCGGCGGCAGAGGGACCGTTCTTGGGTGATTTTTTCGAGATAAAACGCGGATTGGCGACCGGAAACAACAGCTACTTCATTCTCCCGGCCGAAGAGATTGAGCGCCGCGAGCTGCCACTGGAGGCGTTCCAACCGATCCTGCCGAGTCCGCGCTACGTCCCCGACGACGAGGTGTCAGCCGACGAACAGGGGAATCCCGTGCTGAAACGGCGGTTGTTCCTGCTGGATTGCCGGCTGGAGGAAGACGAGATCAAAAAACAACATCCCAAGCTGTGGGCCTATCTCGAAGAGGGCAAGGCGCAGGGTATCCCGGAACGCTATCTTTGCCGCCACCGCACTCCGTGGTACTCGCAGGAGAATCGACCGCCGCCGCCGTTTGTCTGCACCTACCTCGGCCGGAGTGACAACAAGGACGGGCGACCCTTTCGCTTCATCCTCAATGCTTCGCGGGCAACGGCCGCAAACGTGTATTTGTTGCTGTACCCGAAGGGGCCGCTCGCGGCTGCCCTCAAGAACAACCCGGTTCTGAGACGACAGGTCTGGCGGCTTTTGAATGATATTGGCCCGCAAGCGCTGCTTGGTGAGGGCAGGGTATACGGCGGTGGGCTTCACAAGCTGGAACCGAAGGAGCTGGGCAGAGTCCCGGCGGCCGCGATCGCGGAGCTGCTGCCCGACTCGGCACGGCCGCACGTGCACAAGCAGGGTGAACTGTTCGAGGCCGCACCCGCTGGGCTGAGTAGGTCGGTTAGCGGAGCGTAATCCGACAAGCACGGCAGACCTACAAGACTGACCCCCGAGACGATAGGAGCGGGGCTCTTATCCTGCGGCCCCGTCGATATGGACCTTACGGTATGAGAACAGCCAGCGTCCCCCGTGTCTGACCAGCCGGTCTTCGTACTCCCCGGCCATGACGACCCGGCTGCCGCCCTCCTTGGTGGTTGAGGTAAGCAGCAGAAAGCACTTCGAGCGGGCCGTCTCGCCGTCCACCTCGGTCAGGATGCTGGTCACATAGTGGCGCAGCTTGGGGTTGTCGGCTGCCAGCCGTTGGACCTCGGCGGTAAAGCGGTCGAGTTCCCGATGGGCGTCAAACGTGCCGATTACCCCGTCGAAGACGCCGTCCGGCGCAAAGCAGTCGGCCCAGCCCTGATAGTCGTCGTGGTCAATGGCGAAATTATACCGCGCAATCAGCTCGGCGATGGCGGTTTTGTCCTGTGCGTCGCTCATGGCGTTCCCTCCTGCTGTTCGTGTCGGGGCTCGGTCATTTGAGCTTCGTGCGAGCTGCCTGCCCTCTTGTTCTTCTCCCCTGCGCTGCGTATCGTAGACGCACAGCCGTCAGGCTTTGTAAAGGGGGCAGACATGACATGGTATCAGCAAGAGCCGGACGTAGCGCCGCGCGAGGTCGATATGAACGCCGACCGCGTGGCAAAACTGAGCGACCTGTTCCGCCACGCGGTTGAGGAGCAAAAACTGTTCTGGGGAGCGCAGCTGGCGGTGTTCCGCCACGGCAAGAGGGTGCTCGACCTGGGCGGCGGCTGGGCGCGGGCCAGCGACCACAAACCGATCAGACCGGACACGATGTTTGTGCTGTACTCGTCAACCAAGGGGCTGGCCGCGCTGTGCATGCATATGCTGCGCGACCGCGGGACCTTCGACTATGACGATCTGGTCAGCAAATACTGGCCTGAGTTTGCCCACAACGGGAAAGAGCGGGCCACGATTACCCATATGCTGGGCCACCGGATCGGTAATACCGTTGGTCCGGACTGGTTGACCTACAAGCAGTGGGGAGATTTTGCCCAGTGTGCCAGGGCGATGGAGGAGTTGGCCCCACGCTGGACGCCCGGCGAGGCCAACGGCTATCACCCGCTCAACTATGGCTTCATGATTAACGAGCTGATGCGACGGACGGACGGACGCGATTGTGGGACCTTTTTTCAGCAGGAGGTGGCCGCTCCGCTCGGACTCGACAGCCTGTTCATCGGTCTGCCGGAATCGGAGGAAGAGCGGGTCGCCTGCGTCTATGAGGCGCCGGCTGACCGCGACTCCATCGTCGAGATGGCTAAGCTCATGGGCTTTACCCCGGACGAGGAATATTTTCGGTTTCAGCGCGATATCATGTTTGAGGAGGGGCTCGATCCCAAGACGCTGCCGTTTCCCGAGTGGGATAATATCTTTAACCGTCCCGAGGTGCACCGGGTCGTGCTGGCCGGCGGGGGAGGGATTGCCGCAGCCCGGGACATCGCCAAGGTGTACGCCATGCTTGCCCAGAACGGCAGCTGGGAGGGGCAGCGTTTCCTGTCGCCAGAGACCCTGGAGCAGAGCATCGTGCCGACCAGTCAGGCCGACGCGATTGATCGGTCTCTGCGCATTCCGGTGATCTACGGCTACGGCTGGATGCTTGGCCACCTGGCCCGCGGCGCCTCGCTGCGCACCTTCGGGCATCCGGGCAAGGGTGGGCAGACGTGTGTGGCCGATCTGGAGCGCGGACTGTCGTTTGCCTTTCTGAACACCGGCCAGAAGGATTATGCCGAGTTCATGCAGTTTTCCAATGAACTCCTGTCCCTGGCCCTGGAGGCGTGTGACGCATGAACCCGACCATGAAGTCTGTTGTCCGCGCCGTGGTGCTGTTCAGTCTCGTGCTCAGCCCTGTGGCGTCCGGGGCAGCCGAGCCGAACGGTGCCGAGTCTACCCCTCCGCCCCTGTTTGATACGCTGGGAGGCTACCAGCACTCCGTCACCACAAACTCCGAACTGGCTCAGCGCTATTTCAACCAGGGGCTGCGGCTGGTGTACGGGTTCAACCACGCCGAGGCGATCCGGGCCTTTCAGCACGTCGTGCGGATCGATCCGCGCTGCGCCATGGCCCACTGGGGGCTGGCCCTGGCCCTGGGACCGAATATCAACGCGCCGATGAACGATCAGCGCGGCCGCGAGGCATATGCCGCGATTCAGCAGGCGATCACCCTGGCCCGGTATGCCAGTGAGCACGACCGGGCCTATATTGAAGCGCTGGCCACCCGGTATGTGGCCGAGCCGGAAAGCGCCGACCGCGACGCCCTGAACCGTGCCTATGCCGAGGCCATGCGCGGCCTGTCCGAGCGCTACCCCGACGATCCTGACGCCCGGACCTTGTTTGCGGCCGCGCTGATGAATATCCGGCCGTGGGACTACTGGACACCCGAGGGGCAGCCCAAAGCCAACACCCTGCAACTCGTGGCGGCTCTGGAGAGCGTCCTGGAGCGCTTTCCCGACCACATCGGCGCTATCCACTACTATATCCACGCGGTTGAAGCCTCGTCCCAACCCGACCGGGCCCTGCCCTACGCCCGCCGGCTGGGCGAGCTGATTCCGGGTTCCGGTCATCTGGTCCATATGCCGTCGCATATCTATATGCGCCTCGGTCTGTATCGCGACGCGACCTTCAGCAATACCCGGGCGATTGAGGCCGACGAGACCTACATCGAGGCCGAAGCTCCGCAGGGGATGTATCCGAACATGTACTATCCCCACAATATCGACTTCCTGTGGGCTGCCCAGCACATGGAGGGCCGCAGCGTCGAAGCCATTGAGACCGCTCGCAAGCTGGCCGAGCGCGTCCCGGTCGAGCGCGCGCGTCGGTTCCCCTTCCTCGAGGCCTGGACGGCCATGCCGCTGTGTGCGCTGGTCCGCTTCGGCAAGTGGCAGGCGGTGCTCGAGGAGCCCCAACCGACTGCGGACCTGCGCTATATGACCGGGCTGTGGCACTACGCCCGGGCCCTGGCCTTTGCCGCCACCGACCGGCTCGATGAGGCCAGAGCCGAGCAGACCGAGCTGAACGCGGTGCTGACGACGTTTGATAAGGGACGACAAATGATGGGCCGCAACTCGGCCACCGATCTGCTGGGCATTGCCGTCCGGGTCGTGGCCGGAGAATTGGCGGCCAGGGCGGGCAAGACCGACGAGGCGGTCCGGCAGCTGGAAGAAGCGGTCGCCGGCCAGGACCGGCTGCGCTACAGCGAACCGCCGCCGTGGTATTATCCGGTCCGCCAATCGCTCGGAGCGGTGCTGCTCGACGCCGGCCGGCCGGCCGAGGCCGAGGCCGTCTACCGGGAGGATTTGCGGCGGAATCCCGACAACGGCTGGTCACTGTACGGGCTGGCCCAAAGCCTGCACGGCCAAAAGAAAACCATACCGGCCAGGCGGGTCGAGCGGGAGTTTCAGAAAGCCTGGGCGCGGGCCGATGTCAGGCTGAGAGCGTCTCGGTTCTAAGCCCCGGGACACACGGGAGAACGGCATGTCACACACCCTGCTCGGTATTTCCGGCAGCCTCACGTCCGGTGGCAGCACCCGCGCCCTGGTCGACTATGTCCTGCGGGCGGCCGAAGAAGCGTTTCCGGATATTGCCACTGCGGTGGTCGACCTGCGGGATGTCCGGCTGTCGTTTTGTGATGGCCGGCCGCTGGCCGAGTATCCGGACGACACGGCTGCGGTGGTCGCACGGATTCAGGCTGCGGATGCCTATGTGATCGGCACCCCGATCTATCGCGGCTCGTATACCGGGGCGCTGAAAAATCTGCTTGATCATATTCCGGTCGAGGCCCTGACGGGCAAGGTGGCCGGCCTGGTCGGCAACGCCGCCTCCGACCATCACTATCTGAGCATCGACCAAGAGCTGCGTCCGGTCCTGATGTGGTTCAACATGCACCTGGTGCCGGGTAGCGTGTATGTGCGCGGCAACCAGATGCAGGGCAGCCAGGTTGTCGACGACCGGGTCCAAGACCACCTGCGTCAGCTCGGCCGGGCCGTCGTCAGCCTCCACCGGGGCGTGCAGACGACCGCGGGCGGGCCGCCGCCGCTGAGCCAGTGGGCGGGGCGTCGCGGCTAGGCCGCCGCCGAACGCGGGTATAAGGGGGAAGCCGTATGCGTTTTGTCATCTTTGGGGCGGGGGCGGTCGGCAGCGTCATCGGCGCGCATCTGAGCCAGGCCGGGGCCGAGGTGTTGCTCATCGGTGACGGGCCGCACGTCGACAAAATCAGGGCCGATGGGCTCAAGCTGTTTGGCCGCTACGGGGAGTTCGTGACCCGGCCGGCCGCCTGCTGCGCGCTTGACGAGTGGGACTTCCGGCCCGACGATGTCGTGTTCCTGGCCGTCAAGACCTACGACACCCCGGTGGCGCTTGAGCAGCTGGCAGATAAAGTTCCATCCGATACTCCGCTGTTCTGTTTTCAGAACACGATGAGCAATGAGGACATGGCGGCCGAGCGGTTCAGCCGGGTGTACGGGGTGGCCCTGCACCTGGGCGCCCGGTATGTCTTCCCCGGCGAGGTCAGCCACCTGGGCGGCAACACGCTGGTGATCGGACGCTATCCCGAGGGCCAGGACGAGACGGCCGAGGCGGTTGTCGCGGCGCTTAACAGCGCCGGTCGGGAAGCCATTCTGACCGACACCATCGTGCCCTATAAGTGGGCCAAGTTCTGCGTCAATCTGCTCAACAGCCCGCTGGCTATTCTGGGCCTGTCCGGGGCCGAGGCCATGAATCGGCTCGACACCCGGCACTTCCTGGCCGAGGTCTTCGACGAGGCCCAGCAGGTCCTGTCAAAAGCCGAGACCCCGATGAAGACCCTGCCCGGCGACCGTCCCTTGCCGCAGATGGTCGAGTGGCTGCGCGGCGCCTATACGCCCAAGCCGCTGCCCGAGCGCGCCCAGCAGGTGTTCCCGTCCATGTGGCAGGATATCTACTGCCGCCGTGGCCGGACCGAGGCGCGCTACTTGAACGGCCGGGTCGCCGAGCTTGGCCGCCGGCTGTCAGTCGCCACGCCGGTCAACGCCCTGCTGCCCGACGTGGTCGACGGCATGGCCGAACGCCGGGAGCTGCCCGGAACGTATAGCTTGTCGGATGTGTACCGGTTGTTGGGTCGTGAAACCTGAGACAGGAGGAGTGTATGAAACTGCTGGCCTTTATGGGTGTCGGCAAAATCGGCATTGTGGAAAGGTCGCTGCCGGAGCCCGGTCCGAACGATGCGGTCATCAAAACGACCGCCTCGCTGATCTGTACCTCAGACGTCCATAACGTCCGCGGGACGATCCCCCTGCCCGAAGGCCGCGGCCTCGGCCACGAGAGCGTCGGCACGGTCTATAAGCTCGGCGCCCAGGTGCGTCAGCACAAAGAGGGCGACCGGGTGGCGGTCAGCGCGATCACGCCGTGCGGCCGCTGTCAGCACTGCCAGCGGGGCTTCAGCTCACAGTGTGGTGGGATGCTGGGCGGTTACAAGTTCACCAATGAGCGCGACGGCAACTTGGCCGAATATTTCCTGGTCAACGACGCCGACTACAATCTGGCGCCTATTCCGGACACCCTCAGCGACGAACAGGCTCTCTACACCACGGATATGATGTCAACCGGTCTGGCCGGGGCCGAGCACGCCGACATTCCGGTCGGCGGCACGGTTGCCGTGTTTGCCCAGGGACCGGTCGGCCTGTGCGCAACCGCGGCCTCACGCCTGGTCGGAGCCGGGCTGGTGATTGCGGTCGAATCCAAACCCGACCGCCAGGAGCTGGCCAAACGCATGGGCGCGGACAGTATTGTCGATCCCAGCCAGGGCGACGCGGTTGAGCAGATCATGGACCTGACCGACGGGCTGGGGGTGGACTCGGCCATTGAGGCGGTCGGGTTGCCGGTGACCTTTGAGAACTGTATCAAGGCCACCAAACCGGGCGGGGTGATCTCCAACATCGGCTACCACGGCGAGGCGGGCGACTCGCTGCGCATCCCTCTTCCTGAGTTCGGCCTCGGCATGGGCGATAAAACGATTCGGACCGCGCTGTGTCCGGGCGGCCGGGAGGTCACCAGCCGTTTGTTGCGCCTGCTGGAGACCGGTCGGATCGATCCGACCCCGTTGACCACCCACCGCTTTCCATTTGCCGAGATCGAGACCGCCTTTCACATGATGGAAACCAAGGCCGATAACATCATCAAGCCGCTGATCAGTTTCTAAGCGTTCCCATGGCGGTCGCGCGTGTCAGCCGTCCGGGCGGGCGCTTAGGCCCGCTGCTGGGCTGTGCGGTGGGGTGTCTGGTGGCGGCCGTGGCGTCAGCCGAACAGCAGCTGGAGGATGGCCTAGCCCTGTTCGAGCAGCAACGCTGGGCCGAGGCCCAACAGGTTTTTTCCGAGCGGCTGCGCCGTTCTCCAACCGACGCGCAGGCGCATTTTTACCTGGGGCGGATCGCCTTCGGCCAACACGACTACGACACCGCCGTTGCCCGGTTCGAGACCGCTGTCGATCTTCGGCAACACGACGCCAGCTTTCATATGTGGCTCGGCCGTGCCTACGGTCGCCAGGCCGAGCGCGCCGCTGTCTGGCGGCAGGTCTGGCTGGCCCGAAAAGTGCGCCGACAGTTCGAGACCGCTGTCGCGCTTGACCCGGAGAGCGTTGCCGCGCGCTGGGATCTGATGGAGTACTATGCGAAGGCGCCGGGCTTCTTGGGCGGGAGCCGTGACAAGGCCAGAATCCAGGCGCGGGAGATAGAACGGCGTGACGCCGCAGAGGGGAAGGCAGCCTGGCGACTGATTGCCGAGACCGAATAGGCTGGCTGGGCCGCCGTGCTGCCGCCCGTCTCAGGCGGACTTTGCACGCTGGCGCATGGGCGCGTTAATGACCACCTCGGCCGGATTGTTTTCGTGCACGAAGTCAATCCGGACATTGTCCGAGTCAACCGGCAGATGGCGACCGATGGTGGCCAGAATATCCTGACGGAGAGCCTGCATCTGTTCGGGCGACAGCCCGAGGCGGTCGGAGACCAGAACGGTGAGCAGCCGATGCTTTGCCTGTTCCTTGCTCCCGCTCGAGCCCAAGAGCCGCCGGATAAACCTGTTCAGGGCCATAACTCATCTCCTAAACAAGAAATTCCCGAGTCGCTGCATCACCCCTTGGTGTCCGTTCAGCTCTGGAATCGGTACGTCCTCGCCGAGCAGGCGCCGGACGATACGATTGTAGGCCTGTCCCGATGCGGCGCGTTCATTCAGGACGACCGGTGCGCCCCTGTTGCCGGCGACAACGACTTCTTCGTCTTCGGGGACAATGCCCAGCAGGCGAACGGCCAGAATATCCAACACGTCCTGTTGGTCGAGCATATCGCCCCGTTTGACCATGGCCGAAGACATGCGGTTGATGATCAACTGAGGGTCGCCGACCTCGTTTTGCAACAGGCCGATCACCCGGTCGGCGTCACGGACCGGCGAGACATCCGGGGTGGTAATCACAATCGCCTCGTCGGCTCCGGCAACCGCATTCCGAAAGCCCTGCTCGATACCGGCCGGACAGTCGATCAGAATGAAGTCGTGGTCTTCCTTGAGGCGGCCGGCGAGTTCCCGCATCTGGTCGGGGTTGACGGCATCTTTCTGATCGACCTGGGACGCCGGCAGCAGGCTGAGTTCGGGCACCCGCTTGTCCTTGACCAGCGCCTGGCGAATCTGACACCGGCCGCTCACCACATCCACGAGGTGATACACAATCCGATTTTCCAAGCCGAGGATGATATCGAGATTGCGCAGCCCGATGTCTCCGTCAATCAACACGACTTTTCGACCGTGCTTGGCCAGACCGAGACCGATATTGGCCGTGGCGGTGGTTTTGCCCACCCCCCCCTTACCTGAAGTCATGACAATGACTCGTCCACTCATGACACGCAGCCTCCTACTCACTTTCCCCGATGCGAGAAAATCATGATTTGTTCGTCTCTCACACACGCCATTTCTGGCTGCTGGACGCGACGCGACCGCCTGGGATTGTCTTCCGCACGGGCAATGATCGGTCCGATCCTGAGTTGCAGCGGAGTCAGGTTGAGGGCGATAACGACCGCCTCCGTATTGTCGGGATAGCCGGCGTGGACCACGCCCCGGATCGTGCCAAAGACGATCACATCGCCGCCGGCCAGGATTTCGGCCCCCTGATTCACGTCGCCGACCAGGACCACATCGCCCTCAAAGGTCTGTTTCTGGCCGGAGCGCAGATTGCGGCGGACATACAAGGCGTTGCCCTTTGGCGTGGTCGTTTCCTGAGGACGGGGGACGGGAGTGGGGACCGACAGGCTGTCCCGGACCGGCAGGCCCTCCTTGTACAGGATGTCGCGGCTGGGCTGAAGCGCGGCCACCGCGTAGCGTGGCAGCAGCCCCTCGCGTAGCAGGAGTTCTTTCAGGCGCTCCCAGTCCTCTTTCTGAACCAGACGTTTGCCAAAGTGTAGGATGACCGGCGAATCGCGGAAGAATCCGTTTGCCCGCGACAGCTCTTCCTCGGCCGCGGCCACAACGTCTCCAAACTCGGCTTGGTCATTGAATAGAAAAGTCGGCCCGCTCTTCAGCCCTTTGATGCTGAACAGTTGCACCCCTGCCCCAGACACACCTGCCTCCTCCAACCGGTCTTTTCTCCGATCCCCCCTGTCTGCATGTGTGAAACTCCAGGGGTACAACCCTCAGTAGCAAAAAAAACGCGCCTCTACAATATCTAGTGGTCTCAGGCCGTATTGGACAGCGCTGCGGGCCGGGCCTCATCGGGCCGACCCGCTTGCGGCCTGAGACCAGCGCGCTATAAGAACGGTTCGGAGACGAGCGACCTGAGGAGGGAATATGCACCGAGAACGCGATAAAAAAATCCGCCGCCGTCGCCAGCGCCGGGCCAAGGCTCGCAAGCTGCGGATCAAAGAGCTGAAACGACAGGCGATCAGAACAAAAGCCTGAGTTCCGGCTCAGCCGCACCCGAGCCACACCACAGCCGGAAAGCTCCCCCCCCGGCGGCCAAGACCGCCGGAACCTGACATTGCCTTTATGCCCCAGATTGGCTAGAACACTGGGCAGCATGGATCACGCGAGTCAGTCCAGTCTTTCCTACGCGCGCGCCGGCGTGGACAGCGCCAAGGCCGACAGCGGACTCAGTCGTCTGCGTACCTGGATCGAAAAGACGTTTGCCTTCAACCCCCAGGCGCATCCCCACCTGCCGCTGGGCTATTTCGCCAACGTGATTCGTCTTGAGGGCCTCAACCTCGGGATCGGGTTTACCACCGACGGGGTCGGCACCAAACTGCTGGTGGCCGAGCTGTTGGGCAAATACGATACGGTTGGTATTGATTGCATCGCCATGAACGTCAACGACCTGTTGTGCGTTGGCGCCACGCCGGTCTCCTTTGTCGACTATCTGGCCGTCGAAGAGGTGCAGCCGGATATGCTTGACGCTCTGGGCAAGGGCTTGTGCCGCGGCGCCGAGCTGGCCAGCATCAGTATCGCCGGAGGAGAAATCGCCCAGCTGCGTGAGATGATCCGCGGCGCCCAGGTCGGCACCGGCTTTGACTTGGCCGGTGCCGCAATCGGCACGGTGGCGCTCGACCGTCTGATTATCGGCCAGGATGTTGAGCCCGGAGACGCTTTGATCGGCCTGGCCAGCAGCGGCATTCACAGCAACGGCCTGACCCTGGCACGCCGCGTACTGGCGGGCGAGACGCCGCTGAGTCTGGACCGCCAGCTGCCCGAGTGCGGCCGAACGGTCGGTGAGGAGTTGCTGGAGCCGACCCGGATCTACGTACCCGAAGTCAGCGCCATGCTGGCCGCCGAGGTGCGGGTCAAAGCCCTGATGCACATCACCGGCGACGGGTTTCTGAACCTGCGCCGGATTGCCGCGCCGGTCGGCTTTCGGATCGAAAGCCTGCCCGAGCCACCGCCCATTTTTGCGGTCCTGCAAGACCTGGGCAAGCTCAGCGATGCCGAGATGTTCCAGGTCTACAACATGGGCGTCGGGCTGTGTGTGGTTGTCCCCGAGGCGGATGCCGAGCGCATCATCGAGCTGGCTGCCGGGCACGGCAGCCGCGCCTGGCGGCTGGGTACGGCGGTCGCCTCAGCCCAGCGCACAATCCGCATTGAACCCCGCCGTCTGACCAGCCAGGATGGACAGTTTGTGAGGAACTGAGCGGGCCGACGGTGTCGGATGCCTGATCTTGAGACACTCGATAGAACCCGACTGCTGGCGCTGACCGTCAGGGGCCGCAAGACAGACCGGCCGTACACGGTGCAGGTGTGGTTCACGGTCGGCCAGGGCACCATTTATGTCACCTCGGGCCGGGGCTCGAACGCCGCGTGGGTGAAAAATCTGCGCCGCAAACCCGAGGCCGAGCTGCAAATCGGCACCACCCGGCTGCGCGGACGGGCAACCTGGCTTGACCCGGCCACGGTTGAAAACGAGGTGTTGCCGCGCTTTTTCCGAAAATACTGGTTGGCCCGCATTCTGGGCTGGGTCGGCGGCTGGTACCGGGAAAAATTCGCCTTTGCCATACAGCTGGACGACGGCGATGCGGGCTGATCCCGTCAGGCTGTCAGACGGTCCAGACGGCGGTAAAAGTCCAGCAGAGCCGGACAGCGCTCCACCGCAGCTTGTGTCTCGGGTGAGACCCTGGCGCGTAAAAAACTGAGCTGACCAAAGATCGCCAAATCGGCCAGGCTTGGCCGCTCGGCGCCAAAAAAGAACGGTCCGGCCCCCAACACCGTCACCAGGTTGGCCAAGTGTCCGTCGAGTTCGGCCCGCAGCACCTCGACGGGCAGCCGCCCCGTTCCCTGGGCGCGCACCTGGGCGGCGATGAGACGCGGCACCACCAGGCGCACCAGCGGCCGCAGCAGGGCCGGTGTGGTGGGCAGAACAAGGGCGACGGTACGTGCGGCGTTGGCCGGAATCGTCCACCGAAACGCCATGCCGTACCAGTACAGCGACTCGTCGGCCCAGTCTTCGAGCAATTGCTGTTGGACCGCGACCGAGGGGTCCGAGTCCAGCAGGGGCGGCGTCGGCTTATACACGTTGAGCGCCCGCAGAATCAGGGTTGAATCGAACAGGCGTTGGCCGTCAAGGTCGAGCGCCGGCATTTTGCCGGTGACCGGGTTGTGGCGGCGGATATCGCGGGGCAGCCGCGGTTGCTGGAGCTGGAAGGGCAGCTGTTTGAGCAGCAGGCCACGATAGACCTTCTCCACAAACGGTGAGGTGCGCGCCCCATACAGAATAATCGTCATACGCGTTCTAGCTGCGCAGCCCGCGAAAAAAGGTTCGGACATCGTCAATGAGCAAGTCCGGCTTTTCCATGGCCGCAAAATGCCCGCCGGCCGGCATGTCCGTCCAGTGGGTGACGTTGTAGGCGCGTTCGGCCCATTCGCGCGGCGGTCGGGCCAGTTCCTGGGGAAACGCGGCGAT
>JAGWBB010000061.1 GCA_021296095.1 Desulfurellaceae bacterium
ATGCAGCCGCGAGGTGCCGTCCGGCAGGTAGCCCTGGAACAGTTCCAGGTTGCCGGTCTGGCACAGCTGCGGCCGCCCGGTGACACAATAGCCACACCGACCGCACGACGGCCGCCACGACAGAATCACATGGTCGCCGGGTTTGACGGCCGTCCCGTGGGCGCCCACCTCCGCGACCACGCCGGCGCCTTAGTGCCCGCGCACCGCGGGCGGAGGCGGGAAGGGAATACTGCCATTCATGACCGACAGGTCACTGTGGCAGACGCCGCTGGCGGCGATTTTGACGAGCACTTCGGTCCGCTTGGGCGCGTCGATCTGGATGTCTTCGACGCTGAGCGGGGCGTTGTGTTCATAGAATACGGCAGCTTTCATGGGCATGTCCTCCTGTTCGTTTTATGCGTTCATATCACTATTAACGCCGTTGCAGGATCCCCCCACAGAGTCGAGGGGCGAGACTTGTCTTCCCGTGTGGCGTGCGGATATGGTGGGCCGCCGAAAGGAGACACGCGTATGCCAAAGCTGACACCCGACGCGGTCACGTCTTTTTTGCAGGAACGAGGACACCTGGCCCGTATTGCCACGCTCAAGGAGGACGGCAGCCCGAGCGTTGTTCCGGTGTGGTTTATCTGTGAGGAGGGCAAGATTATCATCACCCCGCGCAAATACTCCGCCTTTTATGCCCATATCCAGCGCGACCCCCGCGTTGCGATTTCGATTGATGAGGAGGCTGGCCCCTACCGCAAAGTCCTGGTCGAAGGCACAGCCGAGATTTTGTATCCGGTCGGCCGCGACGACGAATGGCGTGATCTCTACCGGCGTATTTCCTGTCGCTACGTGGATGCGGCGTCTGCCGACCACTATATCAACGAGACCATCGACCAGCCCCGGGCGCTGATCGGGCTGGCCTTGGCAGAAGCCAAGCTCACGACCTGGCGGATGCCGGGAGAGGACGAGCCGTACTCGGGCATCTGGCACGCGCGCTATTACGAAGCCGGCTCAAAAATGGCGACGCAGGCACGCATGGGCAGTAGCCCGGCACGCGGCGACAAGCTCAACGTCGAATAAGCGGCACTCCCATGCCATCTATCCGACGAACGTGCGCGGGCCAGTGGACCGGGAGTATGGAGGGACGGAAGGGGAGAGCGTCCTTCCGCCGGGCCTGTCCGTTCCTAGCCGGCCATGAACGCCGCGATGCACAGAATGACGCCGCCGAGATAGGTGCCCAGCGCTCCCACGGCGCGCAGCGGATGGGCTTGCTCCAGGCTCGCGCTCATGATCATGCCGAGTGCATGAAGATAGCGGCAGGCGGTGACCAGGATCATGGTCCACATCATCCAGCCGGCCAGTTCATCGCCCCTGGCCACGATGAGCATGAGCAGGGCCAGCATGGGGGCGTATTCGGCGGCATTGCCGTGGGCCCGGACCATTTTATGCAGGCGGTCTGCGGGGTCGGCATCTGTCCCTGCGTTGGTTTCGGTTTGTCCCCGCGTGAGCGAAACCATAAAACCAAGCCCAAAGATCAACAAACCCAAGAGACCGGAACACACAACTGCGGTTTCCATAGACGCCTCCTTACTGGACGTGGGATGTCTGACGCTCTCCTTAAACCCCGGACCAGGCCCACTCCCATCCTGCTCCCCCGACCCCCTTTGAGTCAATCCTTTTGCGTATCGCTCAGGCATGGCAGCGGAGAGGCGTAGAGGTGCGGGAACTTTTGGACGAAAGTTATGGAACTTCAGGAGTTTACCGACTTCTGCTTGCAGAACGGTTACGAAAAATATCGTACTAGGGTAGAATTAGCAGCTATATCTTACCGTGAATAGGAACGATTTACCGGCTGACCATTCAACGGAGACTGAAATTTCTCAGACTCCGCAGATGCACCGAGAGGAGAGACTTATGGGAGAGGCGCAGCAGGCACAGGAACCGCTTACGGAGAGACTAAAAGCAGCCCTCGCTTCTCGGGACATCCCCCATATCTACGCAAACGGATTCATGAATGCACTCAGTGACGCCGATATCGTCGTGATGTTGGAACGAGACAACTCTCCGGTCGCCATCCTGAATATGTCCTACACAACGGCAAAGTCCTTAGCCGAGAAACTTTCTCACCTCATTGATGCCTTTGAAAAGAAAAGTGGGCAGACCATCATGACCTCAGACGACGTGAATAAAGCCCTCTCTCAGCGAACTGAAGGACAGCCATGAAATATACGGAGGGACCCCCTCAGACTCTCTACTTTGATTCCGACCTTTCCCCTGATTCTCTGTTGACGAAGCTCCAAGAGCTGTCGGATTTGCCGGACGGATGGCGATTTGGAGAAGGAATCCCGCCCCAGCTACCTGCGCTTGATACAGCGCGGGAGATTTATCGACAGCTTGCTTCCCTCCGACTCAAGGCCGATGCGTTTCCAGGCGTGGACGGCTCATTGACCCTGGTTTTTTACGCAGATGAGAGATGTGTG
Organism: Desulfurellaceae bacterium; assembly: GCA_021296095.1. NCBI lineage: Bacteria > Pseudomonadati > Campylobacterota > Desulfurellia > Desulfurellales > Desulfurellaceae > Desulfurellaceae bacterium. Next base: position 2,466 of record JAGWBB010000061.1, read on the forward strand.
GAGGTTCAAATCTCTCGGAATGAAGAAATCAGCGTCTGCGTAGAAGAAGGGGAGGGGTTTGATTTCCAAGAAATAGAGGACATAGAAAACGCCTCGATCGACAATGCGGTGAAAGAGGTGAGGCTTCTTGCTCAGAGATTAGACAGATGGCACTTATCAGACTCCTTCATCCACGAGAATACGACAAAAATTCAAAGCGCTTCCGCAGTTCATGCTTCACCAACTCCAGCGACGGGACAGGAATATCGCTTGTGGATCTTGAATGCATTCGAGAACACCTTACGCCCATATGCGAACACCTCGAACACTATTATCCCAGTGTTGTAGGGGAGCCTATTACGTACTGGCAGATTCCAACCAGTTTGCTGTCTGACACGCAGATTGAAGAAACGCAAAGCGATAGCGGTGACCCCTGCCACCGACAGCTTCTCGGCCTCTCAAATAACCAGAGCAAAAAGTTCTTTAAGCGCTCGTGCCGCCCTGAAGATATCCGAGTCTGCCGGGGCGGAAGCCCGATTCCGTGTAATCAGGAATTACTGGAAGCTATTTTTTCACCTTGAGTCGTCAATTCGCTCTCTGGGTCTGAGCCCGCCGCGTCCTCACTGTGTTACACGCCCGTTTTTTCGGTTAGCAGATTGGTGCAGATTGGTCAAGAGACTTGGCGGAGCGTCACCCAGGGCAACGCTGATCTCGGCCCTGACCTGGGGATCGTCTTCTGTGGCCAGAGCGTGCTGAAGCGCGGTCCTGGCCGCGCGATCATCGAACTGGCCGAGGGCCCAGGCGGCATGACCGCGAATCAGCGCTTCGGGATCGCGTAGCGCATTGCACAGCGGAGCGACGGCTTGGGGATTGCCGCTGTTGCCCAGGGCGATTGCCACGTTGCGCAGCAGGCCGCGACGCTTGGTCCGCCATACCGCAGTCTTGCGAAAGCGCTGACGGAAACCGTCGTCGTCAAGCACCATCAGCGCGGGCAGGGACGGGAACAGGCTTTCGATGACCGCGCGCTCGGGCGCGCCAAACTTTGTGTTCCAGGGACACACCTCCTGGCAGATGTCACAGCCGAAGATCCAGTTGCCGAGCTTGGGACGCAGGTCGAGCGGGATGGCGCCCCGGTGCTCAATCGTCAGATACGACAGGCACAGGGGCGACTTGAGCACATAGCCGTCTTCCAGGGCCTGGGTCGGGCAGGCGTCCAGGCACTGGGTGCAGCGCCCACAGTGGTCCTGGGTCGGACCCTCGCCTTCGAGTTCCAGGCCGACCAGCACCTCGGCCAGGAAGAACCACGAGCCGACCCGCTTGCGCAGCAGCATGGTGTTTTTGCCGAACCAGCCCAGACCGCTGCGGTAGGCCCATTCGCGTTCGAGCAGCGGGCCGGTATCGACATACGGACGAGTCCACACCCCGGGCCGGAGATCGGTCAGGAAGGCGATCAGTTCGCGCAGCCTGGCGCCGATGCGGTCGTGATAGTCCGGCCCGACCGCGTAGGCTGCCATCCGACCGCGCAGTTCCGTTCGCCAGTCCAGCTCGGGCACGGCCGGCGGGGCGTAGGGATAGGCCAGGCAGATGACGCTCTTGGCCTGCGGAAACGCGGTGGCCGGGTCGAGGCGTCGTTCGGGTCGGCGGGCCAGGTAGTGCATGTCCCCGGCGTTGCCCTGCGCCAGCCAGCTGCGCAGGAATTCCTCACGGTCCAGCCGGCCGAGCCGGGCAAATCCGCACTCGGAAAAGCCCAGGGCAGCTGCCTTGTGCCGAATCTGGTCTTCCAAACCCATGCCCCAGTCTAGCATGCCACAACCAGCGACAGAAGAGGACACTCCGGCAATTGACTCCCGGGTCTTGAATACGTATCTTGGCTCCAGGCGAATTGCGACCGACCTGGAGGATGTATGGCAAATGCAGTATTACCGCGTGCCAACGACCAGCTGCCCGATCTGAGTGGCGGCCCGGCGCTGTCCATGACCCCAGAGGCGGCTCAGAAAATCAAGGAAGCGATGGCAAAAGAGGGCCTCAACGAGGGCGGGCTGCGCGTGTCCATCGTTGGCGGCGGCTGTTCGGGCTTTTCCTATAGCCTAAATCTTGATGCCAGTGCCCGCGAGGACGATGTCATTGTCGAGCAGGACGGCGTCAAGCTGCTTGTCGATCCGATCAGTCAACAGTACGTCCACGGCACCGTGCTCGACTATCACGACGGGCTGAGCGGGGCCGGTTTTCGGTTTGTCAATCCCAACGCGGTGCGCACCTGTGGCTGTGGGACCTCGTTTGCGGTGGATGAGGCCGAGAACGGCTGAGACCGGTCCGCACGTCATCTCGGGGCAGGGAACGCCTTTCCGTGCCCTGTTCTCATGGTCCGTTTTCACCACCTGATTTTCGATCTTGACGGGACCCTGGTCGATACCCGGGCCGATCTGGCCGCTGCGGCAAATCGCATGCTGGAGCGGTTCGGCCTGCCGCCCCAGTCTGTCGAGCAGGTCGGCGCGCATATCGGCCAGGGCCCGCGCGTGCTGGTCGAGCGGGTCTTGGGGCCTGCCCACGTCCATCTGGCTGCGGAAGGCTTTGCCGTCTTCATGGACTATTACGCCCAGCACTTGGTCGATCAGTCGGTTGTGTATCCGGGTATCACGCGGGTTTTAGCCACGGCCACGGCTCGTGGCGCAGTCTTGTCGGTGCTCACCAATAAGCCCCAAGCGGCCAGCCGAGCGCTGCTGTCCGGCTTGGAGTTGCTGCCGTTTTTTACCGTCGTGGTTGGCGGAGATACGCTGCCAAAGCCAAAACCCGACCCAATCGGCGTGTGGCATGTGCAGTGCCTGAGTGCGGTACCGCTGGACCGGACTGTACTGATCGGGGACTCGTCCATCGATATCCAAACCGGCCGGGCCGCAGGTATTCTGACCTGTGGGGTAGGCTGGGGATTTGACGCCCGAGGGCTGGCCGAATCCGCTCCCGATTTTCTGGTGAGATCGGCCGAGGAGTTGCTGGCGGTGCTTGAGGGCTAGGCCAAGACCGGCCGCAAACGCTCGGCCATTCTGACCGTCTGCCAGGTTTCCGCGACATCGTGGGCCCGAATAATATGGGCGCCGTTGTAGACCGCAATCGCCGCGCAGGCCAGCGAACCGGCCAGCCGTCCGGCCGCCTCGGACTGGCCGGTGATTTTACCGATGAACGACTTACGCGAGGCGCCGACCAATAGCGGCAGGCCAAACGAGCGCAAACCGCCCAACTCGCGCAGCGCCGTACAGTCCCACTCGTGCCAGGCGATTTGAGGCTGGCGAAAAAATCCGATGCCCGGGTCGAGCACAATGCGGCCGGTGGGGATACCGGCCCGGCGGGCAAGAGCCAAGCTGTCGTTGAGGGCGGTGTGAATCCGGCCCGGGGGAGAGCCCCGACCGGGAGACGGCTCGCTGGCCATGAGGACAACGCTTACCCCCGCCTCGGCCACACACCCGGCCATGGCCGGGTCATGTTTCAGGCCGCTGACGTCATTGATGAGCCGGGCTCCGGCGGCCAGGGCTGCCCGGGCCACGCCGGCCCGCTTGGTGTCGGCAGACACGGGCACGTCGAGCCGGGCGGTCAGGGCCTCAATGGCCGGGGCCAGACGGTCGGTCTCTTCGGCCTCGGAAATGTGGGTTTTCAGGTAGGGGGCGGTGGACATCGCCCCAAGGTCAATGATATCAGCTCCCTCGCTCACCTGCTGTTCGGCAGCCTGGATCAAGCGGTCGAGGCGGGTGTGGACCGATCCGCCGTAGAAAGATTCCGGACTGACATTCAGCACCCCCATGACACGGACCGGGGCGGTATCGCCGACGCTGAGGTCGGCCAGCTGAGACGTGACGGGTGGCATGGGTAGGGTACCGGAAGAGCGGGAGCTGTAGCGGCTCAGAACCGTTGCCGTGGACAACACCAAGCGGAAAAAGTGCTTTCCGATCCGGTTCTTTGATTGCCAGCCCCCATATTTTCTTCTACACTACCACGCCAGGAGAGAGGAGAACAGGCATGATAAAGCTGTACGATTTTCCACAGAGTCCGAACTGTCAGAAGGTGAAGCTGGTTCTGGCAGAAAAGGATCTCTCGTATGAGACGGTCTTTGTGGATTTGATGAACAACGCGCAGCGCAGCGCAGATTTTCTGCGTCTCAATCCGTACGGCAAGGTCCCGGTCCTGATTGACGAAGACGAGGTGATTTACGATTCGACCATCATCAACGAGTATTTGGACGACGAATATCCGCATCCGCCCCTGATGCCGACCGGGTCCGACGAACGCGCCCAGGCGCGTCTGTTTGAAGATTTTGCCGACAACTCCTTTATTCCCCAGAGCAATGTGCTGGCCACCGAGCTGTCGAAAGCGGCCGATCAGATTGACCAGGAGCGGATTCAGCGCTACCGCTCAGACCTCGTCCGGGTGTTGGAGTTTCTCGACCGGCATCTGGAAGGCAAGGAGTACCTGGTCCAGGAATTTTCGCTGGCCGATGTCGCGTTTGTCCCGCGTCTGCTGGTCTTGGCACCCCTGGGGGTGACCGTGCCCGAGAGCCTGACGAATGTCATGGCCTGGATAGAGCGCCTCGGGCAACGCCCGTCTGTCCAAAAACTCCAGCACGAACTGACCGCATAGCCGGCGACAGATCAGCCGCGCGGAGGCAGGATTGTAAAAGGGAGGCTCCGTATGTCAGACTTGCCAGATATTATTCCAGTCTTTCCGCTGCCCAACGTCGTCCTGTTTCCCGGGGTCCAGCTGCCGCTGCATATTTTTGAACCGCGCTATCGGGCCATGGTGCGTGATGCCTATGACAGCTCGCCGTCCCTGATCGGCATGTCGCTGCTGCGCGGCGAGGACTGGCGGGCCAACTATGAGGGCAACCCGCCGATCTATGCGATTGGCTGTGTGGGAGAGATGGCGCGTATGGACCTCCAGCCGGACGGGCGGTCCAATATCCTGCTCCAGGGCTTGCGCGAGTACGAGGTGCAGGAGGAAATCCAGACCAAAGCCTACCGCCAGGCGCGGGTCAAGTGGCGGCCGCTCGAAAAAACTACGCTGGCCCAGGACATGCGCCAGGAACTGCGCGAGCTGCTCAGGCGCTATCTGCCCGAGAGCGCCAATGTTGAAAAGTTTCTGGCCGACCCGTCGGTTGAGGACGGCTTTTTCGTGAATTTCTTCGCCTTTCACCTGGGGCTTCAGCCGATTGAGAAACAGAGTTTGATCGAAGCCGTCGGTCTGTCCGAGCGAGCCCGCTGTCTGCGCGATATCCTCGATTTCAAGCTGACCGAGTCCAGTCTGGGCAAGCCCAAGGGCGACAAGTCGCGGATGCATTAAACCCGGTCCACACTCGAGGTGAGCGCTGGTCTCTTCCTAATGAAGCGGTCATTACCGTTCGCCTCGCCGCACCCGACTCACCTTGACAAAGCCCGGCCGCCTCATAATAGTGTGGCCGGGCGGGGGAGCTATGAAACGCAAAGAAGACATGACGTGGTGGGAGCGTTTGTATCTCCCGGAGATTGTGCGCGGCCTGCTGGTCACCACCTCCCATTTTTGGCGCAATCTGGCCTTGCACGCCCTGCACGCGGTCGGGCTGGCCACCCACAAACGCGCCGCAGCGACGATTCAGTACCCCGAAGAGCGCCGACGCTATCCCGATGTGTACCGGGGCAGCCATCGCCTGACCCTCAAAGAAGACGGTTCGGTGCGCTGCACCTCGTGTTTTTTGTGCGCGACCGCCTGTCCGGCCAACTGCATCCACATCGAGGCCGGGGAACACCCCGACCCGCAGGTCGAAAAGTTCCCTGTCCGCTACGAGATCGACACCCTGCGCTGCATTTACTGCGGCATGTGTGTCGAGGCCTGTCCGTGCGACGCGATTCGCATGGATACCTATGTCCATCCCCGAATCTGGGGCTATGACCGCCGGGATTTCATTGAGAGCAAAGAGGTCCTGATGCAGCGCTCCCGGACCCTGGCCGAGGGCGGGCGCGATTCGCTGATGGTCCAGATGTTGGAAAGTTACCAAGACGCCGACCGGTAGGAGCCACAGCTGGCTCAGCCGGGTAAGAGGGGACGTATGGCCAAGACGTATAAAGAGCTGATGGACGAAGCCCGTGAGACTATTCCCGAGCTGACGATTGATGAGGTCAAGGAGCGGACCGAGCGGGGCGAAGACTGGGCCGTCTTAGATGTCCGCGAGCGCGAGGAGTACCGCGAGGGGCATCTTGAGGGTGCGATTCCGCTGCCGCGCGGATTTCTGGAGATGCGGGTCGAGGAGACCCTGCCGGACAAAACCCGGCCGATCATCGCCTACTGCGCCGGGGGGGTGCGCTCCCTGATCGCCGCCCGGACGATGCAGGAGATGGGCTATGAGAACGTCAGCTCCATGTCCGGCGGCTATACCGCGTGGAAAAACGCGGGCTACGAATGGGTAGCCGACCGCCAGTTCTCCCAGGAGCAGATTACCCGCTACGCCCGTCACTTTACCCTGCCGGACGTGGGCGAGCAGGGTCAGGCCAAACTCCTGGACGCCAAGGTCTTGTGTGTCGGCGCGGGCGGCCTGGGCTCGCCGGTGGCCTACTATTTGGCTGCGGCCGGGGTCGGCACAATCGGTATTGCCGATCACGATACGGTCGATATGAGCAACCTCCAGCGCCAGATTCTGCATACCAATGACCGGGTGGGCATGCCCAAGGTGGAGTCGGCCCAGCTGACCCTGCAAGCCCTGAACCCGGATGTCGACGTCATTCCCATCCAGGAACGGCTGTCGTCCGAGAACGTGATGCGGATCATCAAGGACTACGACGTGGTCATCAACGGCTGCGATAACTTCCCGACCCGCTATCTCATCAATGACGCGTGTGTCATGGCCAAGAAGATTCTGGTTGACGGCTCGATCTTCCAGTTCGAGGGCCAGGCGACGGTCTTCTCACCGGACGAAGGGCCGTGCTACCGCTGTCTGTTTCCCGAGCCGCCGCCGCCGGGCATGGCTCCCAGCTGCGCCGAGGCCGGCGTGCTGGGTGTGCTGCCGGGCCTGGTCGGCTGTGTCCAGGCTCTGGAAGCCCTCAAGGTGATTCTCGGCGTCGGAACGCCGCTGATCGGCCGTATGATTCACTTTGATACGCTCAGCACCGAAATTCGGGTGCTCAAGCTGCGCCGCGACCCGAACTGCCTGGTGTGCAGCGAAGACCCACAGATTACCGAGCTGATCGACTACGAGGAATTCTGCGGACTGCGGACGGCCAACGCGGCCTGAGCAAGGCTTTCGGGATGGCGGATACCATACGCATTTCGGTCAAACTCTTTGCCACCCTCAAAAAATACCTCCCGGCCGCAGCGCAGGCCTCGGTCAGCCTGACCCTGCCGGCCGGGTCTGTCGTTCAAGACGCTGTTGAAGCCCTGCACATCCCGCGTGAACAGGCCGGGTTGCTGGTTGCGGGAGATGTGTATGTCGAGCCCCACGCCCCGCTGTCTGACGGGCAGGAGCTGAGCATCTTCCCGCCGCTGGCCGGCGGGCTCAATGTCCTGCATTTGCCCTGCTGAGGAGAATCTGATCGTGAGCCAAGCTCTTGTCGCGCTCCAAGCCGTTGCCCAGAAACTGCGCATTCACTCCCTCCGCTCGACCGCCGAGGCCGGCTCGGGCCATCCGACCTCGTGCCTGTCGGCCGCCGAACTGATGGCTGCGGTGTTCTTCGGAACCATGCGTTTTGATCCCCACGATCCGAGCAATCCGACCAACGACCGCTTCGTGCTATCCAAGGGTCACGCCGCGCCGGTGCTGTACGCCTCGCTGGCCGAGGCCGGCGCTCTGCCGGTCGAGCAGTTGATGGATCTGCGCAAAATCTCCAGTGACCTGGAGGGCCACCCCACGCCGCGCATTCCATGGGTCGGGGCGGCCACCGGCTCGCTCGGCCAGGGGCTATCGGTCGGGGTCGGCATGGCCCTGAACGCCAAGTACATCGACCGGCTCGATTACCGGGTGTACGTCCTGCTGGGCGACGGCGAGGTGGCCGAAGGCGGGGTGTGGGAGGCGGCTGCCATGGCCAGCCATTACGGCCTGAATAATCTGATCGGGATCATTGATGTCAACGGCATCGGTCAGAGCCAGCGGACCATGTTCGAGTTTGATGTCGATGCCTACCGCCAGCGCTTTGCCGCCTTTGGCTGGCAGACCTTTGTGGTCGACGGCCATAATATCGAAGACATCCTGGCGGCCTTGTCCGAGGCTGAGCAGGTCAGCGACCGACCGGTCATGCTGGTGGCCAGGACCTGCAAGGGCAAGGGGGTGTCGTTTCTCGAGGATAAGGACGGCATGCACGGCAAGCCGCTCACAAAAGGCGAGCAGCTCGATCAGGCCCTGCAAGAAGTCCGGGTGCCCGGCAACGGCACGCCGCCACCGATTCGCCGGCCGGCTGCACTGTCTGAGGCGAGACCGGCTGTAACGCCCCGGCCCATGCCCGCGCCGAGCTATGACCTCGGTGAAAAAATCGCCACCCGGGCGGCCTACGGCACGGCCCTGGCCAAGCTGGGCGAGGTGCAGCCGCTGGTCGTGGCTCTGGACGGCGATACCAAGAACTCAACCTTTGCCGAGCGCTTTGTGGAGTCCCATCCCGAGCGCTACTTCGAGAGCTACATTGCCGAGCAGAATATGGTTGGGGCGGCGGTGGGTCTGGCCGCGTGCGGTAAAATTCCGTTTGTTTCGACCTTTGCCGCGTTTCTGACCCGCGCCTTTGACCATATTCGGATGGCCGCCATCTCGGGCGTTGCCATCAACTACGCCGGCTCACATTGCGGCGTGTCAATCGGCGAAGACGGGCCGTCGCAGATGGGTTTGGAAGACCTGGCCATGATGCGGGCGATTCCGAATTCGACCGTTCTGTATCCGTCCGATGCGGTGTCGGCCGAGCGCCTGGTGGCGGCTGCGGCCGAACTCAGCGGCACGACCTATATCCGCACCTCGCGGCCGGCCACGCCGGTGCTGTACGCCAACACCGAGGCGTTTCCGGTCGGCGGCAGCAAGCTTGTGCGCTCCAGCGACCGGGACCAACTGACGGTGGTGGCGGCCGGCGTGACCCTGCACGAAGCCCTGTCCGCAGCCGACACTTTGCAGGCCGCGGGCATCAACATCCGCGTCCTGGACGCCTATTCGGTCAAGCCGCTGGATGCCGAGGGGATTCTCAGCGCGGCCCGCGACACCCACAACACCCTGATTGTGGTTGAGGATCACTACTACGACGGCGGGCTGGGGGATGCGGTGTTGAACGCGGTGGCAACCCACGGCATACAGGTCCACAAGCTGGCGGTCACCGAGGTGCCGCGCTCGGGCAAGTCGGCCGAGCTGCTGGACGCCTTCGGCATCAGCGCCGGGAGAATTGCCGAGCGGGTCAAGAGCCTGGTGGGCTAAACGCACCGGTCTGTCTGTCCCCCTTTGCGAAAACCGGTGTACTCAGCATCGCTCGCCGCCGCTCGCGCTCGCTCTGATACTCGCGTCGGGAAATCTCCCTTTTGCAACGTGTGATGCGGCGGGTAGGGGCGGGTTTCAAACCCGCCCCTACTACTCTACCCTCCGAAATCTCCGGTGCCGGTCTCTCGCGTTCGCGGGAATGAGTCGAAAGCGCCGGTTTATCCTTTTTTCCGAAAGCCGGTGTAATAGATCGGCCGGCCCTGGCGCTGATATTTGCGCTCAAAGTCGGTCACAATCGGCTTGCCCCTGGGGGTGCAATGGTCGCGCTGCCAGGCAAACTGGTCGAGATCGGATACGGCCCGAAACTGCTCGACAATCTGTTCAAAATACGGCCGCACGTCTGAGGCGAACAGCAGCGTCCCGCCGGGGACCAGGCTGCGGGTCAGAGAGGTGGGGAAGTCGGCCTGGACGATGCGGCGTCGGTGGTGGCGTTTTTTCCACCACGGGTCCGGGAAATACAGGTGATAGACCTGTACCGACTCGGGATAAATATGGGTCCTGAGCAGACAGCCGAAGTCGGCCCGGATGATAATCACGTTCGATGGCCCGTCGCGTTCCAGCAGGCGGGCAGCCTGGAACATGCGCCGGGAGGCAAACTCCACGCCAAAGAAGTTACGCTCTGGATGGAGCCGGGCCAGGGCTCTTAAAAACGAGCCGTGGCCCGGGCCGATCTCGACTTCAACCGGGTTGGTATTGCCGAAGATCTGCGCCCAGGTCGGCGGCGGAGCCGAAAAATCGGCCGACATGAAGCGGCCGGCGGCTCAGTGGCCCAGCGCGCTTGCCCCGACCGGCGTGGGAATGTGGCCGGCGGCCATGGACTCGTACTCGTCCTCAAAAAAGAACCGCTCGGCGCCAAAGGCCGGCTTGAGGTGGTTGAGCCAGGTGGCCTGGGGGTCGAAGCGGGCAAAGAACGGCCGCTGGACCCAGTCCGGGTTACGGCCCTGAATGAAACGCAGGACAAAGACTTTTTCGCCGCCTATCTCCGTCACGCCCTGGACCTCGACCTTGCCCGGTCCGGCGCTCATTGATGGGCCGCGCGCGGTGCGGGCCAGACCCGACACTTGGCTCAGGGCCTGGCGGTAAATCTCCCAGGCTTTGACCAGCGGCACCTCGAAATAGCGGCGGGCGCCGGTGTCGCGCTCGACAAACATATAGTAGGGCACGATCCCGAGCTGGACCTCCTTGCGCCACAGCCGGGCCCAGACCCCGGCATCGTCGTTGATATGGGCGATCAGGGGGCCTTGGCCGCGAATGACCACCCCGGTGTCGCGGACGCGGCGAATGGCGTCCTGAGCAGCCGGGGTTTCAAGCTCGCGCCAGTGGTTATAGTGGGCCATCAGCGCCACATGCTTGCCGTCCTTGACCAGCCGCTCGCACAGCTCCAGCAGAGCGTCGGCGTCCGGGTCGGTGGTGAAACGGTAGGGCCAGTAGCTGAGCGCCTTGCTGCCGATGCGGATCGTTTGCACATGGCGGTACTCGTCTTCCAGCAGCGGTTGCAGATAGGCGGCCAGGTGGCGTGTCTTCATGACCAGCGGATCGCCGCCGGTGAACAGAATGTCGCTGACCTGCGGGTGGGCGGCCAGATAGGCGTGGAGTTGGGCGGCGTCGGTCGAGGCAAACTTCAAATCCTGGATGCCGACAAACTGGGCCCAGCGGAAACAGAAGGTGCAGTAGGCGTGACAGGTCTGACCCTGGGTGGGGAAAAACAGCACGGTCTCGCGATATTTGTGCTGCATGCCGGACACCGGCTCGCCGTCGAGGGTCGGTACGTTCAGAGCCTGCTGTCCGGCCGGGTGGGGGTTCAGGCCCAGGCGGATGTCGTCGGCGGTCGCCTTGATCAGCTTGCGGTCGGCCTTGGCTTTGATCAACTCGGCCATCCGCTCAAAGTCTGCGGGGGCCAGCATGCCGGTCTGGGGAAAGGTCAGCTGAAAGATCGGATCGGCCGGGATGTTGTCCCAGTCGATCAGCTGATCGAGGACATAGGGGTTGACCCGAAAGGGCAAGACGTTGGCGACGACCTGCATATTGAAACGCTCGTCCGCCGACAGCCGCTCGATCTGGGGAATCTTGTCCAGGCTCGATTCGGTATAGACATGAAAACGGGGGCCGCCGTTTGACTCCTGCCGGGTCGGCCGGGACGCTGGCTGAGGGCGGGGGGCAATCGTGATGTCGTGCTGTTCTTGCATGGCCACATCCTCCTCTGGGTGGGGGTAGCGGACGCGGTCGGCTCAGGCCGGATCGCGCCACGTCCCCCGGACCGTTGTGCCGGTGAGTTTTTCCAATTCCTTGATCGTAGCGAGCACGTCCTCCTGGGCGTAGCCGTTCTGCTGATAGCCAGCGATCAGCTCCTCGGCCATCTTGGCCATTTTGAGCGGCACCTGGAGTTCGTCCGCCAAGCCGGTCGCCAGACCGATGTCCTTGCGGGCCAGGTCGATGGTAAACGTTGGCGCCAGCCGGTCGCGCAGGATGGCTCGGGTGCCCGCGTTCCAGATGAAACTCCCGCCGCTGCTGGCCTTGACGATCGACCACAGGACGTTGGGGTCAACCCCGGCCTTGGTACCCAGCACCAGGGCTTCGGCCGCGCCCATCATGTGGATGAAGGCCAGCATGTTGTTGACCAGCTTGGCCACATTGCCGGCCCCGATATCGCCAACGTGGAAGACATTCTCGCCCATCGCCTTGAGCAGCGGCTCGCAGCGCTCGTACACCGCCTTGTCCCCGCCGACCATGATGGCCAGGCTGGCGTTGCGCGCCCCGCGCACCCCGCCGCTGACCGGCGCATCCAGAAAATCCACGCCCTTGGCCCGGCACTGTTCAGCCAGGCCCTTGACTACGGTCGGGGCGTTGGTGCTCATGTCCACAATCGTGTGCCCGGTCTGGCAGCCGGCCAGCACGCCCCCGTCGCCCAGCACGACGTGCTCCACGTCTTTGGGCATAGGCAGCGACAAAAAGCTGAAGTCGGCGCCGTCGGCGGCCTGCTCGGCGCTGTCAACCCACACCGCTCCGGCCTCCTCGAGCTTGGCTCCGGCCTCGCGCCGCAGGTCGGTGACCTGAAGAGTATGGCCGGTCTTGAGCAGGTTCATGGCCATGTTGTTGCCCATATTACCCAGGCCGATGAATCCCAGTTTCATAGCTGTCTCCTTGTCTCCGTCCCCAGCCCGTCCTCCTGGCCCGCCATGGGCATCAGGTCGATATGAATGTGCAGGCTGTCGGCAATCGCCTCCAGGCGCTGATGCAGGGTCGGGATGCCGACCGCGGCCGGAATATCGAGCTGAACCTGCATGGTGTAGATGGCCGTTCCGCTGCCCGGCTCCGGATGGCTGTGGGTGTGCAGGGTGGTGATGTTGATGCCGTGCTCGGCCAGGCAGCGGGTGATCTTGGCCACGATGCCAGCCTGATCCACGCCGGTGGCACGCAGCTCATACGCCTGAAGCGGCTGGCCCGTTCCGTAGGGACGCGGCTCGCCCTGCAAGGGCCGGAAAAAGACGGTCAGCCGTTTTTCCCACTCCAGCCGTTTGCAGGCGCTGGACAGCGCCGGCTCGATGTTGTGGGCCTGGCTCGACAACAGCAGCAGCACGGCAAATTCGCCACCCAGCATCGTCATGCTGGAATCTTCAAGGTTGCAGTCACACTCGTAAATCAGTTCGGCCAGATCGGCCACAATCCCGGGTCGGTCACGTCCAATGGCGGATAAGGCGAACCACTGCTTCATCGTCCTCTCCTGGGTCAGGACCCTGGGTTATACGCGAAGTTCCTTCACCTTGTCTACCAGTCGGGGCAAGACCTCGGCCGAGGGGCCGCGCAGGCTCAGGCTGCTGAGCGGACTCAGTTCGCTCTCATACAGGTTGACCTCGATCAGCTGGCCGCCCTTCTCGCGTACGGCCAGGGGGAAGGCGGCGGCCGGATAGACCGTAGCCGAGGTGCCGGCCACCAGCATACAGTCGCACAGCTGGGTCTGGCTGTAGCACTGCTCCAAAACGTCCTGGGGGATGGGCTCGCCAAAGGAGACCGTATCGCTTTTCAGGATGCCGTGACAGCGTGGGCACTCGGGCGGCAGGGTGTGCAGGGGAACCTCGGAGGCAGGGAAGCGGGTCGTACACTCGATACAGCGGATAAGGGTGTAGTTGCCGTGTATTTCGATCAGCTCGCGCTGGCCCGCCCGACGGTGCAGATTATCGACATTCTGGCTGATCATGGAGCGCAGAACGCCCATGTTTTCCAACTCGACCAGGGCTTGGTGGCCGGGATTCGGCTCGGCCACCTCAAGCCTGGTCCACATCTCTTTTGTCGGGCCCGAGGGCGACAGGCGCTCCTGCCAGGCTTTTTGCGGGTCTTCCAAAAAGCGTTCATAGCCGTTCATCGGCGGCTCGCCATACTTGGTCCACAGGCCGCCCGGTCCGCGAAACGGCGGAATGCCGCTCTCGACCGATATGCCGGCGCCGGTCAGGGCCATGACGTGTGTGGCTGATAGCAGGAGGCTGGCCGCCTGGTGGATGGCTTCGTCCGGGATGCTGGGCGCTTGGCTCATGCGAAAACCCCTCTATCACTTGCCTTGCCACTGCGGATCACGCTTTTCGGCAAACGCCCGGGCGCCCTCGCGCGAATCTTCGGTCTCCATCAGGAAGTTGAACAGCTCGCGTTCGAGTTTGAGTCCGTCGGCCAGCGGCAGGTCGAGACCGCGCAGCGCAGCCTGCTTGATCTTTTGGACCGCCAGCGGAGCGCTCTTGCAGATTTCGGTGGCGATCGCCTGGCAGGTGCCCATCAGCTGCTCCATGGGCACGACGTGGTCAACCAGACCCAGCCGCAGGGCTTCGTCAGCGCCGATGCGGTTGCCGGTGTACAGCATCTCAAGCGCGCGGCCGAGCGGGATCAGGCGCGGTAGACGCTGGGTGCCGCCGCCGCCCGGCAGCCAGCCGAGGCGGACCTCGCCCAGCCCGAACTGGGCGTGCTCGGCCGCGACACGAATATCACACGCCAGCGCCTGTTCCAGGCCGCCGCCGTTGGCATGGCCGTTGATGGCGGCAATGATAGGCTTGGTCAGATTTAACAGAACGGGGAACAGGCTGTTGGGCGGCTCGCCCTCGGCGCGGTCCACATAGTTGGCCTTGATATCGCTGCCGGCGCAAAAGCCGCGCTCGCCAGCCCCGGTCAGAATGCCGACACGCAGCGCGCTGTCGTCCTGGAATTCCTGCCAGATTTCGGCCAGCTGCTGGTAGGTCTCGAAATCGCAGGCGTTGAGCCGTTCCGGGCGGTTGATCGTGACATAGGCGATGTGGTCTTTTTTCTCGAATAAGACTTTCGGCATGGCTCCCCCTTGTGGGCATCTCTGGTCTCTTCTAGAGCATTTTCACCCTATGTTGAGTCATGGCTTTGCGGGCGAGGCTGTGGGACATGCCTCGGGCGAGACATGGAAGCACGCATCAGAGATCACTGAAAATGCTCTAGCGGGATTGTTTCGCCCGCGTCAATGCTTTGAGACGGACCAGGGCAGGGGGACAGGACGGTCGCCGGACCGGTGGCAGTGAGAGCAGCCACGGGGGGCTGCCCCTACATTATGTGGACGATACGGGCGGGGAGGGCGCGGGTTCGGCCGTCCGACGGGCCACCATGATGAAACCGGTATGGGCGACCATCCGGTGGTGGGGACGGACCGACATGTCGGTGACGTGCCAGAAGCGGAGCAGGTTTTCCATGACCTCGACTGCGGTAAAGCACGGGTTGGCGTGCAGCTCATCGACCAGGGTTTTGACCTGCAAGGTGGTTGGGCTGTAGCCCAGCAGCACACCGCCCGGCCGTAGGACCGGCGCGGCGTGGGGAATGACCCGCCACGGTTCGGGCACATCAATGACCACCCGGTCCACCTCGGGCACGTCGATGTGTTCGTAGGCGTCGCCGTGTTGGAGGGTCCAGGTCGGGGCGGGACCAAAAAAGCGCTCGACGTTCTCCCGCGCCATGTCACAGAAGTCTTGCCGCGCCTCGACCGTTGTCAGGCTGCCGTTCGGCCCGATGGCCCGCAGCAGGGCAATGCTCAGCGCTCCGGGTCCGGCCCCGACTTCGAGCACGGCCGCACCCGGAAAGATATCGCCCCACAACAGAATCGGACCGACATCCTTGGGGTAGATGACCTGAGCCCGCCGGGGCAGATTGGGAATCAGGTGGGCGTAGCTCGGCCGAAAAACCCAGAAGGCTTCATTGCTAGGCGTCCGAATCAGGCTGCCCTCGGGCAGGCCGATAATATCGTCCGCAGCCAGCTGTCCGCCGCGCAGCGACAGCCGGCCGCCGGCCTTGAGGGCGCGCAGGTACTCGCGTTCCTTGCGGTCGATAAACACCACGTTATCGCCGGCGTGGAGGAGAGAGCGGGGGGAAGGCATGGGTGAATGATGAACGATGAATGAAGAAATGGTGGATGTCTGGGTATTATGCAGCGCTACGCTGCTGCTTGCGTTTGACTTCCTGAAGCAGACGGCAGAAGGCGCACACCGGGGTGAAGGACGGCATGCCACACTCGGTGCAGGTCTGGGGCGGGCTGTCGTTCGCAGCGGCAAAGGCTGGCTGGGCCGAGCGCAGAAACTCCTGGACAAAATTGAGCTTGGTGCCTGGCATTGTGGCTTCGAGGCGGTTGAGCGTGTCTTTATAGTGCAGCTGGGTTGCGCCGACGCTGTTGGGGCACTCGTCGATTACATAGTCGATGCCGCGAAAAAAGGCGTAGGCCGCAGACTCCAACTCGCCCAGTCGGTACAGCGGGCGGACTTTGCGGACGAACTTGGGGTGGCTCGGTTCCAGAACCGGGGTTTGGCGGGCCAGGTAGTCGGTCTGCCAGTGCAGAACGTTGCCCAGCAGGCGGGCGGCCTCGTCGTCAAGATTGTGGCCGGTGGCCAGGACCGAGAAGCCGCCCTCAAGCGCGGCCCGGTCGAAGAAGTGGCGCTTCATCATGCCGCACGCCGCACACGGCACCCGGTTGGTGAATTGCGCCGCAACAGGCACCGCCACCGCGTCTTCGGACAGCTCGACGACCCGTAGCGACGCCCCACGCTGGCGGGCGAAGGCCTCGGCTTTGTGCCGCGATTGGTCCGAATAGTCGCCAATGCCCAGGGCCAGGTATACGCCTTCGGTCTGATAGCCGAGGGTCAGCAGCACGTCCCACAGCGCCAGGCTGTCCTTGCCGCCCGACACGGCGACCAGAACCCGGTCCTGAGGGGTGAACATGCGCTGTTTATGAATGGCCCGCTCGACCTGACGCTGGAAGTACAGCACAAAGCACGAGCGGCAGAAGGCTGCGTTATGCGAACGGAGCTGGATTTCAGCCCGCTCTCCACAGCGTTTACACTTCATCTGCCCCCCGAAATAACCGACCGAATCTCGATTTCATCGTCTTCCTGAATCAGGTCCTCGTCTATCAGCAGCGCCGTGCCGCGAATCACCATGACCGTGCCCGGGATCAGATCCAGCTTGTTCAGCAGGGCGGCCACACGCATGCGCTTTGGAAATGTCACAGTCTGGTTTTGCGGCAGGAGGGTAACCCGCATTGCGCTATCCTACCACGCCCCCCTCGGCTCGACAAGAACTCTTGACAGTTCGCAGCCTCATCCCATATGAAGAGAGATTCATCCACCCGCCCATTCCTGCCTTTTTATACTGTCGATCCTGGCCGTCGGCCCATGTGGAGGAGGACGCGCATGCCGCGAGCGAGTAAAAAAGAGAAAGTCCGCAAGGACGTGGTCCTGTTCGACGATGACGAGCACTCGGACGAGACTGCCGAAGAGGAACTCCCCAAAGACGAGGCCGGGCGACTCAAGATCAAGCGGCGCTATGAAGAACTGCTCGGGATTCGGGTCGAGAAGCTCAAAGGTCGGGTTCTCAACCGGGAACGCATCAATAAGACGATCGAGGGCATTTATTTCATCTGCCTCGACTGCAAGAAGATCTGCCATAACCTCGACGAGGGACTCGTCGAAGATCCTAATAATGTCGCCAACCTGTGTGCGCCCTGCGCCAAAAATCGGGAAAAAACCAGGAAAAAAGGCCGAGCGGCCGCCTAGCACAATCCATTCTCCTCGGGTCGGAAATCCTGCCCGGCCGGACTGAAGAGCCGCACGCTTTGCCCGGTCTCGGGATGTACAAAGCGTAGCGCCTCGGCGTGCAGCGCCAGGCGGGACGCCCCGGCCGGAGCGCCGTAGTGGGTATCGCCGACCAGCGGATAGCCCAGAGCGGCCAGATGAGCCCGGATTTGGTGGCGCACCCCGGTGTGCAGCCGAACGCGGATCAGGCTGTAGCCGGCGCGCGTCTCAAGACAGGTATAGGTGGACATCGCTTCCTGGGCCCGTTGTCGAGGGTCGAGGCCGCGCTCGGCCATGACGACCCGCATGCGCTGTCCCCGTCTGCCTTCGGGCATCAGAAAAAAGCGTCTGCTGCCGTCGAGTTCCCGGCCGCTCGGCTGCCCGTGCACCCAGGCCAGATAGTCTTTGACAATACGGCGGTCCGAGAACTGGGCGCGCAGAGCCGTGTAGGCCGCAGCCGTGCGGGCTGCCAACAGCAATCCCGATGTGGGGGTGTCGAGCCGGTGAACCACACCGGCTTCGAGCGGCGCGCGTGACGACAGGCTGCTCAGCGTGGTTTCCGGGTAATGGGCTGCCAGGTAGTTGGCGACCGTGTGGGTATCGCTCAGGCGCAGGGCAACGCTGGGCAGACCCGGGGGCTTGTCAAGGCCGAGGACTGCGCCCTGGGCGTAGACCAGTCGGACGGGTAGCGACGGGCTGGGTCTGAGGCTCAGCTGGACCTGGGCTCGTATGCGGTCGCCGCTGCGAACCCGGCTGCCCTTTTTGCCCAGTCCTCGGTTAAGGCAGACGTGGCCGGCCTTGATAAGAGCACCAACCGCCCGCCGTGACACGCCCGGCAGCCGGCGGACCAGGAAACTGTCGAGACGCAGCAGGTCGTCCTGGGCTGGGACCGTCCATTCGTACCAGTCTTGCCCGGCCGGCTGGGCTGGGTCACGGCTCGTGGCTCGCACGCTTCGCTTCCACGTCGCCCGAGGGGCGCTGCTCAATTCTGGGACAGATGCGTTTTGACCCAGCCCTCAACGCGACGCAGAAACTGCCCAAACGGATTCTCGCCCGGACCGGCCGCAAAGTGGGCTTTGCGCATGTAGTCCAGCGCGCCCGAGTAGTACTCGAAGTTTTTGGCCAACTCCTCGAACAGCAGAAAGCCGGTTTGATACAGCCTCACGTCCAGCTTGGACACCTGCTGATACGCCTGGCGACCCTGTTGGATATAGGAGTCAAGGGCGTCGAGCTTTTCGACATAGGCACGAAACAGACCGCTCATGAACAGCGTATAGTCTCCCAGGTGTTTGTGCACCGTGCGCTCGCGCCAGAGGCCCGTCGAGGTGTCCTGGCCGACTCCGGCGTCCGTCTGCAGCACGGGCTGGTCGGCCAGGGTTTCGGCCACACTGTCCAGCTGACGGACGGTCGGAGTGTCCAGCCGGTACAGCCGGTCGGTCTGAGCAAAATTGGTCAAGACCTCGGCCACATAGGTGACGACCGCCCGGTCCCCCACGCCCAGCTCCCCAAAGCTGCGCTGGGTATAGCGCAGGAAAAAGCGGTACAGCTGGGCGGTATCGGCCCGAACCAGGCCGGCAGACTGGGGGGAGAGCGGATGTGGCTTGCCCATGGCCGGAAAGTATACTAGCTAGGGGAAAGGAATAGAAGGACGAGTGCTGAGTCGCGCCGAACAGCCCGCATCCGGACAGGAGGCTCCTATGAGCAGGCGCAGGTGTCCCCAAGGCTTTTCTTTTTCCTCCCTCGGGTCGGCGCTCAGCTCTGGTGTGCGGTGTGTGGTGTTGGGCGGCCTGCTGAGTTTGCCGCTCAGCGCCTGCCACGCGGCCGATGGGACCGAGCCGGCCATGGTCCAGGTCACGGTCAAGCGGATCGGCTTTGACCCCGTCTCCCGCTCGCCGGTCGTCCTCCTGCTGGACGAGGCTCAGACCCGGATGATGCCGATCTGGGTCGGCGTGGCTGAGGCCCGGGCGATTGAGCTTGAGCTGCGCGGACACCCCGTTTCGCGGCCGCTGACCCACGATCTGCTGAAGAACATCCTGGTTCAGGTTGGCGTTGATTTCGACAAAGTGGTTGTCAGCGAGCTGAAAGACAGCACCTACTACGCCCGTATCCATCTGACCACGGCCGGTCAGCCGCTTGAGATTGACAGCCGTCCCAGCGATGCGATTGCCCTGGCGCTGCGCTTCGAGCGGCCGATTTTTGTTGCCCGCAGCCTGCTCGAGACAGCCCTGCCGGTCGACCCCGAGCGGCCGCAAAGCGCGGCCGTGGACGATCCAAGGAACGTGCGCAGCCGTGGGGTGACCGTCCAGAACATCAGCGAGGAGCTGGCCCGCGTGTTCCGGCTGCCGGGCACCCGCGGCGTCCTGGTCGCCGATGTTGAGACGAGTGCGACCGCTCAGGGGCATCTGCGTCGTGGCGACATCATTTTGACTATCGCCGGCAAGACGGTGAGGAACATCAGGGATTTCCAGACCAGGATGGGAGAAGAGCACGGCCAGGACGTCTCCATGCAGATCCACCGTGACGGCCAGATCCTGGGCGTCGTTCTGCCGACTACCGTGCCCTAGGCCGCCCAGCCACACTGCGCCGCCACGAAAGAGAGGATGGTATGTCAAGCGTATTAGAGGACAAAGAAGCGATCCGCGATCTGCTGACCAGATATTGTCTCCATATTGACGCCGGCCGCTATGAGGAGTGGGTCGGTTGTTTTACCCCGGACGGAGTTTTCGACAGTCCGATTCTGGGTCGCTGGCAGGGCGCGGACAAGCTGCGGCAGTTCACCCAGCGCTACCGGGAGTGGACCGGGGCGCACCAGCCGCGTCACTGTGTGATGAACGTGCTGATCGAGGTCGAGGGCGAGCGGGCCAGCGCCGAGTGTTACCTGCTGATGACCCACGCCGCAGAGGGCAAGACCGAGCTGGTCATCTCCGGCCGTTACGAGGATCAAATCGCAAAGATTGACGGGCAGTGGCTGTTCAAGGAACGTAAGGTTCTGCCCGATACGCGTCCTGCGGTCTGAGCCGGCGGCTAGAAGAACTGCTCAAACTGGCGCGCCTGTGACGGCAGCTGCTGGCGCGCCGCTTCGAGTCGTTGGCGGCGGGCGTCTTCTTTTTCGGTCTTGGTCTGTCCGATCAGATGATCGGGGTTCTCGGGCTGCTCAAGCCGCCAGTGATGGGTCAGGCCGTCTCGTCCGGCGTACCACACCGACTGGCCGCCAAGGGCCAGCTGGGTCGTCTGGCCACGCCAGATCAGCCAGCGCTGGTCATAGCCCCAGTCGATCAGGCTGGCCCGGCTGTAGGGGTCGGACCGGCTCTGGGCCAGGGGAAGGACCTCCTGGGCTGACCACACGGCGCCGATACCGTGCGGTCGGCCATATTTGCCGGCCACCGCAAGCCGCACCGGAGCGTTATAGGTCAGCTCGCGCAGCACCAGGTCGGCTTCGGTGATCGTATGCTGGACCGTCCACGGCACCATCTCGATGCCGACCGCGTACAGCCCAAAGCCTCGGACAAACAAGAAGCTGACCGCACGATCCTGCCAGCGGGCGACCAGTTCGGTCCGGCTATTGGTCCGAACCGCATGGCTGTGGCGGAGGTCTCCGGCCGGACTGCGGTCGAGCTGGGCCAGCTCTTGGACCTGCTCAACCGACATCCGCCAGCTCGCGCCCAGCGGCGGCTGCGGCTCAGGAAACGTCTCAGCTGCGGCCAGACCGCCCAGCAGCACGGACAGGACCAGACCTATTACGCAATGCCACACTGTTCCAGCTCCCGACTGGTGTTGCGGCTCAGGCGACTTTGGCGATCAGGCTGGCGTGCTCGTCGAGGATGGGCAGCATTTTCTCCTTTTCCACCGGCGGCACGAAAAAGATGGCCCGCTCCACACCCATGTCCCGGTACTCCTTGAGGGTATCTTCCTCGTTGGGAGCGCCCAGGAGTGAGATGGAGATGCTGTCGGGCTTGCGGCCGGCCTTGCGGGCGCGGTCATGCAGGTCGGCGATAATGCCCGGAATGTCCTGATAGCGACGGGCGTTGGGAATCCAGCCGTCGCAGTAGCGCACCACCCGGTCGAGGCCGTTGGATGTGTGCGAGCCCAGCACGATGGGCGGATTCGGCTGCTGAACCGGCTTGGGGTAGCTCCAGATCGGATCAAAATCGACAAACTCGCCATGATACTCGGCCGCTTCCTTGGTCCAGATCTCCTTCATCGCCTCAATCTTTTCGCGCAACACCTTCCAGCGTTTCTTGAACGGCGTGCCGTGGTTCTCCATCTCCTCGGCGTTCCAGCCCCCGCCGATGCCGAAGATCAGGCGCCCGTTAGACAGCTGATCGACCGAGGCGACCTCTTTGGCCATGGTGATGGGGTCGCGTTCCATGGCCAGGCAGATCCCGCTGCCGACCTTGATGGTGCTGGTCACGGCCGCCGCAGCCATCAGGGCGACAAACAGATCGTGGGTGTGCGAGTACTCCTGGGGCAGGTCCCCGCCGCCGGGAAACGGCGATTTGCGGCTGGTCGGAATATGGGTATGTTCCGGAAACCAGACCGACTCAAAGCCCCGCTCTTCACAGGCCACGGCCAGCTCATCCGGGCGGATCGCATAATCGGTGGCAAACATTTCGATCCCGAGTTTCATCGTGTCCTCCTTACGCGGTGTGGTGATGCTCGCGCCTCTCATGGCAGCTGGCCGGCTCAAAGTCAAGAAAGACGGTCGCCGCCCCGCCTGGGAATTGCCGCCGCCTCGCTTGTGGTATAGATGGGCCAAGACCGACTCAATGCGAGAGGAGCAGCGGATGCACGAGCCCAAGTTTGGCATATTCTTACCCACCGGAGACTTTGCGGCTGCCAAGAAGGCGGCCCTGCGGGCCGAGAGCGAGGGATTTTATTCGGTTTCGATCAACGATCATTTCTTCAGCCCCCTGGGTCTACCCCAAACCCCCCAGCTGGAGAGCATGACCACCCTGACTGCGGTGGCCGCGGTGACCGAACGCATCCGTCTGGTGCCGTCGGTGGTGGCCGCTTCGTTTCGTACGCCCCCGATGCTGGCCAAGATCACCTCGACCCTCGACCAGGTCAGTCAGGGTCGCCTGACGCTCGGCCTGGGCGCGGGCTGGAAGCAGGACGAGTACGAGGCGCACGGCTACCCGTACCCGTCCAACGCCGAACGCTTAGAGCAGCTGGCCGAGACCGTACAGGTGCTCAAGGCCATGTGGACCCAGGCCGAGCCCACGTTTGCAGGCCGCTATTTTTCGATTCGGAAGGCGTACAACAACCCGCGTCCAGTTCAAAAACCCCACCCGCCGCTGATGCTCGGCGGCTCGGGCAGCGGCCTACTCAAAATCGCCGTGGCCGAAGCCGACCTGCTGAATATCATTCCCCCGATCTTCAACGGCAAGGATTTTGTGAACGACCCGGTGATGACCGTCAAGTTCGACACCCCATATCTGAAACGCCGCCTCGACATGTTGCACGGCTATCTGGAAGCGGCCGGGCGTGAGCCGCAGGACCTTGAGCTGAGCGCCCTGCTGCTGGTCCACCTGAGCCATGACCCGGCTGACCCGGCCCTGGAAAAAACCGCGACCCGCTTAGGTTTTCCTGATGTCGATACGGCGCTCCGCTCGCCCCTGCTGCTGATGGGTACCCCGGATAAGGTCAAGCGTGACCTCCAGACCCGGATTGAGGAGTTGGGTTTCAGCTACCATATTGTCATCCCGGCCTCGGCCGAGTCTCACGAGCTGTTTGTCAAGGAAGTCATGCCCGCGTTTGTGGGCTGAGCCGCGCCGGCTCACTCGTCCGTCTGCGGCTGGCTGTCGAAGACGAGCCGTCCGGCAGCCTCCTGGGCGTCGACGCGGGCCTGGAGTTCGGGGGACAGGACAATCGTGCGCTCGGTCGGGAACTTCTCGACATCCAGGGCCGGACGCAGGCAGAACTCGTCCGGCGTGTTGATCCCGGCCTGGCTCTTGACCTCGTCGATAAACCACACCCGGCGCATGAAATCCGGGTTGAAATAGGTCTGGCGGTCCTCGTCCGTCCATGCTCGTACCCGGTGGCCGTCGTGGGCCGAGTAGGTCAGCAGGTCAATCGTCAGGTCCCAGTACACATCGATCAGCATGCCGTAGCCGTGCTCGCCCAGGGCCGGGTTGAGCAGGTCGGCAATCCGGGTTTCGATAAAGATCAGCCTGCCCTCGGGGTCATACTCCTCGATCCGCAACGGGTAGAAAAAATGCTTATCGAGCCAGTACACGATCTTGGGCGCGTAATAGTCCGGTAGCCAGTCCTCACGTGCCCGGGCTTCGACCACATAGCACTCTACGCCGCCGTCCGGGGTGTAGAAGGGGTAGCGGTCGCCCATCATTTTGAGCTGCGGGGTGGGGATCTGCCGAAAGCTGTTGGTGTCGTCGGCCAGGGTGATGGTCTGACGAGTGTGCGGAAAACGGACCGTCTCGAACAGCACGTCGGTGCCCAGAATACGCCACGACCACTCCCAGCTGTCGCGCCCAAACCCGTCGTCAAAGGTGAACGCCATATTCGGAAAGCGA
This sequence comes from Desulfurellaceae bacterium, assembly GCA_021296095.1. Classification (NCBI taxonomy): domain Bacteria; kingdom Pseudomonadati; phylum Campylobacterota; class Desulfurellia; order Desulfurellales; family Desulfurellaceae; species Desulfurellaceae bacterium. Next base: position 26,486 of record JAGWBB010000061.1, read on the forward strand.
TCCGCCCGCCGGGGTTGGGGCTGGCGGCGGACGCGCCGTAGCGAGGGGGTGTAGATGAACATGTCGATCTTCTTGGTGAAATCTTTATCGACCCGGTAGCGTAGCGACAGGTTCTGGCTGCCGTAGCGCTGGGCCGGGCCTGAGTACTGACCTAGCGAGGTCACAAAGTGCTCGCCCGGCTTGGTGTGATACAGCTCGCCGACCAGCCCCTCGGGTTTGCGGTGGGCGACCAGGACCACCACATTGCTCTGCTCCAACAGGTGTCCCCAGCTGTTGATCGAGGCGATCACGTCGGCATGGACGCACGACCAGCGCGGCGAGTGCGGAAACTCGCTGGCCCGATAGCCCATCTCCTCGGCCGTATACGGAGGTTGAAACGGATACGCCTCGGCCGGCAGGTAGGGAATCTCGGGATGCCGGGGGGTGTGGCTTGAGAGGTCGATGCGGGCGCGCTCAGCCGCCGACAGCTCGGCGACCGCCTTCCAGGTCTTCGGAGAGGACTGGGCCTGGGGTGCCGCCTCAACCCGTCGGCTCTCGGCAAGCAGGCACAGACTCAGGAAGAACGCGCTGAGCGTGAAGCGTCTGAGCGTGGCAAACGTCATGGCCGCCTCCTCACATGGACACACGCCCCTCATGGCAGCTCGCCCGGCCAAAGTCAAGAAAATCGTCGACAGGGGGACGAGTAGCTCGACGGGTCTGTTCTCTTGTCCTCCGTCGGGCGGACGGGCTAGAGTCCACGCATAAGCAGGGCTAAGGAGAGGCGTATGCACATCATTGATGTTGACAGTCACTTTATTGTGAACAAGGGCCTTGATGGCAGTCCGCTGCGGGTCGAGATCCTGCCCGACGGCGGGCATCTGATCGAGTTCAGTCGGGCTCAGCTGGACATTGCCCCGCCCCAGGGCAGGGTGCCACGGCCGGGCAAGCCAGCCCTGGAGGTGCGCACCTACTGGGATCTGGACCGGCGGCTCGACGACCTGGACCGGGAGGGCATCAACCAACAGGTGCTCATCTTTCATACCTCACACCTCTTTTATGGGGCTGACGCCCAGGTCGCGGTTCAGACCGCCCGGAGGTTCAACGACGGCGTGGCCGAGATGATATCCAGTTGCCGGGCTCCGGGCCGGTATCTGGGCGCCGTCCATCTGCCCTTACAGGACCCCCAGGCTGCGGCCGATGAGGCCGAGCGGGCGATTAAAGAGCTGCACATGCCGGCCGTCGTGATCGGAACCAATGTCCGGGGAAAGAATCTGGATCTGCCGGAATTCTGGCCGTTTTTCGCCCGGATGAATGATTTGCAGGCGCCCATCATCGTGCACTCGGACGGGCTGTCGCCGTTTCAGACCCACATCGCCGCCGGGGAACGGCTGGGCTGGGCAGAGCGCAGTCCGTTTGCCGGGGACTATCCGGTGTGGTGGATGCTCGGCCATCCGTTTGAGCACATGATTGCGATTGCCCGCATCATCTACAGCGGGCTGTTGGATCGCTATCCCAATCTGCGCTTCATTTTTGAGGAGGGAAATGTTGGCTACGCGATCTATCTGTTTGACCGTCTGGAGTCCGGCTGGGAGTTTGGCGAGCAGCTGTTTGGCCCACGGGTGCATCTCAAGCCGCCCAAGAAACGGCCGCTGGAGTACCTGGAACATTTCCACTGGGCGGTCGAGTCCGAGGATTCGATGATTGGCGAGGTGATTAAACGCTGGGGCGCCGAGCGTATCCTGTTCAGCACCGACTATCCACATCCCGACTCACCCTGGCCGGACAGTGTCAAAGAGATGCAGGAGGCGATCACCTTTTGCTCGGCCGAAGATCAGGCCAAGGTGCTGGGCGGCAATGCGGCGCGCCTGCTGGGGGTGTGAGTCAAACGAGCCGCCCGCTATCGGTGTTGTGTACTGTTCGATTGTGATCGGGCTGGCCGCCAAGTACCTGCTGCGCGGCGATTGATTGCGGGGGAGTGGCGAGACTTCGTGCGGAAGAACTATAAAGAGGAAGACGTAATGACGACGAAGATGACGAAACGCCAATTCCTGCAATCCATCGGCGCTGCGGCCGGGGTGGCCGCGGTGTATCGGAGCATGAATGCGCTGGGCCTGATTGGGGCTGGCCCGGCGCATGCGACCACACCCGATCTGGCGCCCGGCTCGGGCGGTGGGAAGCGGGTTGTCATCCTGGGGGCTGGTATCTCAGGTCTGGTGGCCGCCTATGAGTTGTCAAAAGCGGGCTATGAGTGCACGATTCTGGAGGCTACCAATCGGGCCGGCGGACGTAACCTGACGGCCCGCAGCGGCGATATCATCAGAGAGGAGGATAGCCGGCAGTGGGTGGGCTTTGATCCCGAGGAGCATCTGTACGCCAATCTGGGACCGGCCCGCATTCCCCACCACCACACCGCCATACTCGGCTACTGTAAGGAATTCGGCGTTGATCTCGAAGTCTTTACCAACGACAACCGGGCGGCCTTTTTCCACAACCTGGAGCATTTTGATGGCAATCCCGTCGTGGCGCGGCAGGTGATGACGGATACGCGCGGCTATCTGGCCGAACTGCTGGCCAAGGCGGTTAACCGCGAGGCCCTGGATGACGTGCTGACGGGCGAGGACAAGGAGCGTCTCCTCGCCCTGCTCAGGAGCTACGGCGACCTGGACGCCGCAGATGATCTCTACCTGGGATCAGGACGTGGCGGGCATCAGGGCGAGTATGTCCATGCCGGTCTTACGCCTGGCGAAATCAACGATCGGCTCGATTTCAGCCAGCTACTCAGCTCGGACTTCTGGGAATACAAGCTCCACTTCAGCCAATTCCTCGACCAAAACCCGACCTTGTTGCAGCCCGTCGGCGGCATGGACGCCATTGTCGATGCCTTTGAGGAGCGTCTGGAGCATCTGATTCGGTATCGGAGCATCGTCAGGGCGATTCAGAAGACTGCCGGCGGCGTGCGCATCGTGTACCGGCGTCGGCGGCGCGGCATGAGAGTCCTGGATGCGGACTTTGCGATCTGTACCATCCCCGCGCCCGTCCTGAAGGATATTCGCAACGACTTCTCTCCCGAGACGCAAGCCGCGATCGAGTCGATAGAGTTCTCCAAGGCGGTCAAAATCGGTTTCCAGGCGCGTCGGCGCTTCTGGGAGGAGGATCACGGTATCTATGGCGGCATATCCTGGACCGACCAGGATATTACCCAGATCTGGTATCCGCCCTACGGCTATCAGCGAGAGAAAGGGATTATTCTGGGTGCCTATATCTGGGACGATGAGCCCGGCCTGCGCTATACCGCCATGACGCCGGCCGAGCGTCTCCAGGCCGCTATCGCCGAGGGCGAGGCGCTCCATCCCGGCTATGAGGCGGAGATAGAAGCCGGGGTCAGCCGTGCCTGGCCCAAGGTCCGCTTCCAGCGGGGCGGCTGGCCCGTCAGCTATCAGCCAGCGATCTACTTCGCCGGCGATCAGTTGAGCGCCCTGCCGGGATGGCAGGAGGGGGCGGCCCTGGCCGCTCATGCGGCGGTCCGGGCCATCAACGAACGGGTGACGGCCATGGCCTGAAAAAGCGGCTGGCTGCTCGGCGGAAGATCGGGCCACGGCGCTGGCCGCTTACGCGGTGTGCCCGGAGCATGTATGATACGACCTGTATGGGCGATGCTGAAGACCGGCGGCCAAGACTTCTGAGTTGCGAGGTGCTGGGAGCAGCTGCGGTCCTGCTGTTCGTTGGCTCCGTCTGCGTCCCGTCCGCGCAGCCGCCCCCTGGCGACCCTCTGCCGGCGACGACCGCACGGCAGATCGAGGCGCTGCTGGCCCGGAAGGCCCAGCGCACCCCCGCCCAACGGAAAGTGAGTTCGCAGCTCCTGGACGCCTGGCGGGCAGGACGGGATCAGCTCGGTGGGACCGAGCTGGTGACGGTGGACATCCGGGCCGAGGTGACACCGGCGGTGCTGGAGCGTATCCAGACCCTGGGCGGCACGGTGCTGAACAGCGTACCGAAATACCGGGCTATCCGGGCGCGGCTGCCGCTGGCCGCCGTCGAGCCGCTGGCCACGCTCGACGCCGTCCAGTCGATCCGCCCCGCCGACCGGGCGCAGACGCGTAGCTTGAGCCCGGCCGATTGAGCGAGCCGTGCGTTCCTCGTGTTTCTCCCGTTTTCTCCGTCAGCCCGCCCGCCTTTTCTCAGTGTGGTTCCAGGGCACGGCTCCCAGCGG
>JAGWBB010000062.1 GCA_021296095.1 Desulfurellaceae bacterium
GCTTCGAACGGGCAACCTAGGAGTGCGGGCGTCCCGCCCGCCTCTTCAGACGCATCGGAAATTGCTGAAAATGCTCTAGCCGCTACGGCTCCTGCTCGTAGCGCCAGCCGCTCTTGAGCATCCACAGCCGGTGCCGGGCGCCGGGCGCGTCAGGATCCTCGGTCTCATAGCCGGCGTCACCCTGGTACAGGCAACACGCCCCGCCCGAGACTTTCTGAATGCGGGGAAAAAAGACCTCCGGTTTGCGCTCGGCCAGGCGGCTCAGAGCGTGGTCCACCGTCTGAAAAGCGGCCAGCTTGGTAATCGAGACAAAGGTCAGCGGCGGCAGCTCGATCTCTCCGGCTTTTTGGGCGGCCAGGGCTCTTTCGGGCCGCATCCAGCTGTGGTCGTGGATCTCGTCGCCATCAACCGCAACCACCTCATTGCCGGCCGGGGCGACAAAGAACCAGGTCGAGAAGCGCTTGGGCCGAATGATGGGAGTCGTCCAGTGGGAAAAGAAGACCAGTTTTTCGGCCCCGATCATCAGGTTGGCCTCTTCGCGCGCCTCGCGTACGGCCGCGTTACGGGCTGCGGTCAGCAGGTCGTCCTCGGCGCCGACGACATGGTCGGCGGCGTCAATGTGACCGCCGGGAAAAACCCAGGCGCCGCCGTGGAAGGCCAGCCGGGAGTTGCGGCGCAACAGCAGGGTTTCCAGGCCGGCAGGCGTATCGCGCAGCACAATGACGGTCGCCGACGGAGCAGGAGTGGAGTCTGACATGGGAGGAAATATATCCGTTTGCGGTGGGGCGCAGAAGACCCGGCTATTCTAGGTCTCCGGCCAAAGACGAAAAGGCCGCCGCCCAGCGAAACGGTAGGTGAGAAAATCTCGCCGGTCCAATGTGAAGATGTCCTGTATGCCTCGCTGCTCGGCCAGACAGACGAGGGAGGCGTCAGCCAAATCCATAGGACGGTCTGTATATTTTTGCATCAACGCACGTATACGTTGGAAGTGCTCGGGACCTTGAAAAATCACCTGCAGGTCGCTCTGATCAAGCATGATCCAGAGTGCCTCCTGGGCCCGCCACCCTCCAGCTTCGCCGAGGAGATACATTGCCTCTGTAAAGGGCGGCCAGGTGGTGAGAAACGGGCCAGTGAGACGGGCCAGACACGCGACACAGGCTTCGTGCTCGGGCTCTCCTCTGTCTATCAAGGCAATGAGAGGACCGGCATCAATGAGCGTCACTCCGTATCCTTCTTGGCCAGAAGCGTGCGAAAAGCCTTCCCCGTGTCTCGCGCTCGGCCGCCTGAGGTTTTCACCCGTCCAATGACCGGCCTTAAACGCTCAGTCAGAGAGGGATGCAAGACTTCTTCACACCGCCTCGCAACAGCCTCTCGAATCAATTCGGATTGGGAAATGCCCAATGCACGCGCGGCCCGCTCAAGACTCGCTCTGAGTGCCGGATCGAAACGAACGCTTTTGGTCATGGTGTTCTCTCGTAATACGGATTTTCTATCCGTATTACATGCACCGTTCCTCAGATCAACAGCAAGGCGCTACAGCCAGTCAAAAGAAGGGGTGTAGGGCACACTCCCCACTCCCTCTTAGTAGCTGTGTACGCACAAGGCGGTCCTACCGCCAACCGTCCCAGGATTCTAAGCCGGGCAGCCACGGGGGGCTGCCCCTAGCAGTGCGATCAGGCGCGTTTGACGGCCATCAGGCTGCCGTCCCCGTCGGCGGCAATATAGACGGTTCCGTCACTGCCGATGGCCAGGTCGGAGAACGGCGTGAGCGGTCCCGGAACCAGCTCGGCAATGCCCGGCAGCACCTTGGGCGTCACACCCGGCGGAGCGCCGACCGGCAGATTGCTGGCCACAGTCTGACGCTGTTTGGTTGACAGCGAGAAGGCAATCAGCTCCTTACTGCCCGTATCGACCACAAACAGCTGATCTCCCGACAGCGCCACCCCGTGCGGCTTTTGGAGTCCGTCGAGAACGGTCGAGGTTCCGCCGTTGACATGCACGACCTGGCCGCGGTCGCCATCACTCACGTAACAGCTGCCGTCACCGGCCACCGCCACACCCATCGGACGGCCCAGACCACTCGCCGCAGTCGAGACCTCTCCACCCGTCGTCACGATCAGCACCCGACCGGCCCCGCCCTCGGCCACAACCAGCGACCCGTCAGGGCTCACCGCCAGGCCGTAGAGTTCGTTCAGGCCCTCGGCGATCACGCTGGTCTCACGAGCGTCGAGGTCATACGACACCACATTGCCGGCCGAGATGTTGGCGTACACATTGTTAGACGGACCAGCCGCGATGCCGCGCAGAAAACCCGGGAAGCCTTCCTCGGGGAACTGGGCCGGGCGGCTCTGCTGGCCGTCGGACGTCAGTGTGATCAGGCTCATGCCGTCGGCCGCAAACAGGGTGCCGTTGCCGACCGACAGGCCAAACGGGCCGAGCATGCCGGCGCCGCTCAACACCCGCTCTGTACCGTCGTTCATGATCTCCGCCACCCCACCGTCCACAAAGTGAGAAATGAACAGCCGGTTGTCATCGTCAATCACAAAATTATCGATCCCCGGGCGGACTTTGGCGACCTGCGTTTTGACCCCGCTCTGGATGTCGATCTTGGTAATCTCGCCGCTGCCAGCCTGGGTGGTGGTCAGCAGGCCGTTCTTGTCAAACTTGACCGCGGTGGGCACGGCCAGGCCATCGACAAACTTCTCGGGCCGGCCGCCTTCGAGCGCGCAGCGCCAGATCTCGCCGACGGCGATCTGGGGAAAATAGATGTTGCCGTCAGGACCGACCATCAGCGCGTTGGGCAAGGGCAGATTGTCGGCCATCAGCCGCGGCGAACGGCCGTCCGGGTACAGCTCCCACAAACGCCCGCCCGGACGACACTCGTCCATGAACAACCGGTCCTGGTAGGCCACGATACCGTTGGCGCCCGGAACGTTATCGGCGATGACCTTGACCTCGCCGTTCGGCGTACGCGAGCTGACCCGGGCGCTCATGACCTCGGTCACATACATTGTGCCGTGCGAATCAAAGGCGATATCGTCCGGTGCCACAATCTCTCCCCCGACCGGCGAGACGGTTTCCCTGGCCCCGGTCGCCGGGTCAAGGGCGCTGACCTGGCTGCCAAAGGCCTGGACAACATAGATCCGGCCGTCCGGGCCAAACCGCATGCCGTTGGCTCCAAACAGCTCGCTCGGTGGGGTGACCCGCGACAGCTGCCAGCCCTCCGCAGCCTGGGGTCCTGCTGTTTCAGTATATCGACTCATGGCTCTTCCTCCTTTTTTGGACGTGGTTCTTAACGGCCCTTAAACTCCGGCTTTCTGCGCTCCCGCCAGGCTGTGTGTGCCTCGTGACTGTCTTCGGTCTGGCCGAGCAGCATGAAGCGATAGATATCGGTCTGAGCGGCCTCTTTGAGCGAGGCGATATCCAACCCCTTGTTGAGCGACTCCTTGGCCATCCTGGCCGCCAGCGGCGGCAGGCCGGCCAGACGTTGGGCGTAATCGTAGGCCAAGGGCATCAGCTCCGGCAAGGGCACGACGCGGTTGAGCAGGCCGACCCGATAGCCCTCGGCCGCGCTGATCCGTTCGCCCAGCAACACCATCTCCATGGCTTTGCCCCGGCCGATGTAGCGGGCCAGGCGCACCGCCCCGCCGTAGGCCGGAATAATGCCCAGCGGCACCTGGGGCAGGCCGAGTTCGGCATTCTCGGACGCCAGCAGAATGTCACAGCACAGGGTAATCAAACAGCCGATGCCGACCGCGTAGCCGTTGATGGCGGCCACTACCGGCTTGGGGTAGTCGGCTACGGCGTTGAAGACGGCAAAGCCACGGGGGCTGATTGTCGCTAGATGGGCGCCGACCGAGTTCACCTTATGCGTCTTGGCGTTGCCCAGGTCGGCGCCGGCCGAGAACGCCTTGTCGCCCGCCCCGGTGAATACGGTGACCAAGACCTCGGGGTCGTCCTCCATGGCGCCAAAGACCTCGATGATTTCTTCGGACAGATCGGTGGTCCAGGCGTTGCGTTTGTGGGGACGGTTGATGGTGACGGTCGCGATCCCGTCCTGCTTGTCGTACAGCAAAGATTCGTACGCCATACTCCCTCCTGTGTGGTTCTCAGCCCGCCCCCTTGGTCGGCGGCACGGCTGCCGGCTGGCTCTCAACCTCAAAGACAATATGCCCGGCCCGCTCCTGGGCCGCCACCCGAGCCGCCACCAGGGGAGGAAGCCGGATGGAGCGCTGGTCGGGGAATTTGTCCGGGTAGAGCAGCGGTCGCAAATAAAACTGGTCGGGATAGGGCACCTCGGCCTGGGTCTTGTAGGGACTCAGGAACCAGCCCCGGCGCAGGAACTCGGGACTGAAGTAGGTCTGCCAGTGGTCGGCCAGCCAGTTGACCTTTTTGTGGTAGTCGTGCACCCCCACGGTCAGCAGGTCGAGGTCAATCCGCCAGAACAGAAAGATCAGAGCGGTATAGCCGAGCCGGCCGTCGGCCGGGTACTCCTGGCGCTCCAGACGCTCGGCGACCAGGGCCAGCTTGCCGTCCCGGTCGTACTGTTCGATCCGCAGCGGACAGAAGACGGTCGTGTCGATCCAGTACACCAGCCTGCTGCAGTAATACTCGGGCAGCCACTCCGGGCGCGGCACCGACTCGACCACATAGGTCTCGACCCCGAGGCATCGCCCATTATCCTGAGGCGGCTGGTGTCCTGCTCATACGACGAACCGTCCGGCCGGGTCAGGGTGATGGTCGGGCGGGTGGTGGGAAAACGGACGGTAGAGTACAACACGTCCGTCCCCAGCAGCTTCCACGAGAACTCCCACGGGTCCCGGCCCCGGAGATCGTCAAAGGTCTGGGCGCTGTTGGGAAAACGCGCCCCGCGGCGCGGCTGCGGCTGGCGACGAATCCGGCGCCGCTCCGGGGTGTAGTTATAGCGGTCCTGCTTCTTGATGAATTGCCGGTCGGTCCGGTACTCCACCCGCAGGCTCTGGCGGCCGGCCGCGGACGGCGGGTTGGTGAACTGGGAGAAGGCCCGCATATACTCCTGGCCTGCGGGCAGGCGCATCAAGGCTCCCCCATCCGCAGGCCGGTACAGGACGGCGGTATTGTTCTTGAGCGTCCGAATATAGCCCGCGGCCGTCATGCTCTGCACCGTACTGAGCCAGATATGCGAGAAGCGCGGCCGGGGCGTATCCAGATCGAAGGCCAGATAGGCCAGTTCTTCGGCCGTATACGGGGGTGAGAACGGATACGCCTCCGCCGGCAGGTAGGGAATCTGGGGGTTGCGCGGGGTAGTCTGGCGCAGGTCAAGCCGGCTCAACTCCTGGGCCGACAGCTCGTCGAGGGTTTTCCAGGTTTTGGCCGGGGCTTGGGCCAGCACGCCGGACGCCCAGCCCAGACCCCACACCAGCAGCACGACCAGTCGGAGCACTCCCCTACTCTCCCAGCTGTGCTTCGAGTTCTTGCAGCTCGGCAATCAGCGCGCTCAGGTCGGCGCTGTTCTCAAACACCGCCGTCCCGCTCGCCGGAGCAGTGCCGCTAATCCTGAGACTGACCACAGTGTCTGTCGCGTTGTGGATGCACACCCGCACAAAAGTTCCCTCAACCCAGCGCCGGGCAAAGGTATCGTCGCCAATCGTAACCCGTAATGCCATGTTCACCTTTTCCGTGACACAGGTTCGGTGGGCAGCTCCGAGCCGAACACCAAGTGCGGGCGCGATGCCTCCCCTCAGGCCAGACGCGCCATACGGCGGGCGAAGTCGCTGACCCTGGACCAGTCGTACTCGCGGTACAGCTGCATTTTCTCGGCCTCCATCGAGCCCTCGGCGTGCAGCGCCAGCACAGCCTGGTAGCCGCCAAAGTCGGACGCGGTAATGTCCTGAATCAAGTTGATCAGCTGCAAGCGCTCGCGGCCCGAGGTGCCCTTGCGGCCCTTGAGATATTTCTCGATCAGCGGCCCGGTCTCCTCGCTGTGCAGGTCTTCGACGGCCGGAGCGGTGACCAGGATGCCGCCGGCAATGTCCTGGACGTGCGACAGCGCCTGGTGGAAATTGGCCGCAAAATGATGCTTGGCGATATTCACCGTGGCCGGGTTGGGAATGACCATATCAAAATCGGTCGGCACGGCTTTCATGCACGCCATATGGGTCAGCGAGCGGGTCGTTTCGGCATAGCTGGCCAGCCAGAACAGCTTCTCTTTGATGTGGGCGGCCTTTTCGACCCCGTTGTACTCGGCCATCAGCCGCGCCGCGCCGGCCAGCAGATCCAGAAACGGCAGCTTGTAGGAAATCGCGGTCAGCCGGTGGTACTCCACAAACGACAGGGCCAGCGGGCCGGCAAACTGCCACTCGCCCTTCAGAAATATCCGCTCGTTGGGCACAAACACATCGTCAAAGACCGTCAGGGTTTCGGTCATCTTGAGGCCCGAGCTGACCGGATGGTCGAAGGCGTTGCGCTCGGTGTACGAGCCATAGCCGCTCATCAGCAGCTTGAGCCCCGGCGTGTCGAGCGGAATAGCAAAGGACACCGCGTAGTCCTTATCGGCCTCGCCCATCGCCCGGGTCGGCAGCACGATCATCTCATTCGCGTGGGTCGTGTTGGAGGTGTGGGTTTTTGCCCCGCGCACCACAATGCCGTCCGGCCGCTCCTCAACAATGTGCAGATACAGGTCGGGGTCTTCCTGCTCCGAGGGGCGGAGCGAGCGGTCGCCCTTGACGTCGGTCTGGGCCAGGGCAAAGCTCAAGTCGTTGCGCCAGCACGACTCATAAAAGGCTGCGACGTTGTCGGCATAGCGCGTGCCCAGGGCCGCATCGACCTTCTGGCAGGTCCGGGTCAGGCCGAACAGGGCATCGCTGCCAACCACTTTGGCCAGCACCACCAGGGTGCCGCCCTCCCGACACGCCGTTTCAATCAGCTCGCTACGCTTGAGCAGCTCTTCGGCGCTGCGGGGCGGCAGGAAATAGCGGCTCATCTCCTCCCCGCTGTCCGGGTGGCGTACGACCGCCAGAGCGCGGAACTCGGGGTCGTGCATCAGGCGATAGTCCGTAGCCTCGTGATTGATCGCCTTCTGGATCAGCGGATGTTCCGTCACATTACTCAGCCGCTGGCCGCGCAGATACACCACGCGGTCGTCTTTGAGGCTGTCTGTATACTGCTCAACCGTCCGGATAGACATGCCGTTCTTCCTTTCTCATTGCCTGGCTTTACGTTTCAGGTCTGCCGTTTTAGGCTTCCTCCATGCATCCGAAACTGCAAGAGGCGGTGCGCCTGTTCAACCGACGCGAGTATTTCAGCTGTCACCAGGTCTTGGAAGAGGGCTGGCCTGAAATCGCGGCCGAGGATCAGGCCTTTTACGAAGCCCTGATCCGTTTTGCCACCGGTCTCCACCTGCGCTTCAACCGCGGCGCCTCACAGGGCACGGTGAATTTACTGACCCAGGGGTTGATGCGTCTCGAAAACTACCGTCCCAGCCATCACGGGCTCGATGTAGCCCGGCTGTACGCCGATATGGACGCCCACGCCGAACACCTCAAGACCGCGGCCAAGGACAAACCCGGCATGTTTGAGCGCTGGCGCGTGCCGCGTATCTACTACGCGGACGAATAAGTTGTCGGGCGACACAGCACGGGTCCTCCTCCCTGTCGGCTGATGGACGCGACCCTAGCCCGGGACCGGCCACAAAGTCAACGCGCGGCTGTCCAGCGCTTGAAGGATACACGGGACGGCGCTAGGTTGCGGGCAAAGCCCATTCGGACTTTTGGTTTGGATTGCAGTAAAGGAATCGACACGAGCATGCCGCCAGCCATTCCCCTGACCCGCACCACCCGGCCAAAGCCGAAACCGCGCGACGACCAACTCGGGTTTGGCGAGATTTTTACCGATCACATGTTTGTGATGGACGGCTCTGCCGACCAGGGCTGGCATGATCCGCGCATCGTGCCGTACGGTCCGCTGTCGCTCGACCCCTCGACTGCGGTGTTGCACTACGGGCAGGCGATCTTTGAGGGTATCAAAGCCTACCGCTCGGTCCAGGACACAATTGTGCTGTTCCGGGCCGACAAGAGTGCTGAACGGCTCAACCGTTCGGCCCGACGCCTGTGCATGCCGCAGATCGAGGAAGATGTCTTTGTCTCGGCTCTGAAGAGCCTGATCGCGGTTGACCGCGACTGGGTGCCTCGGGCGGCGGGCACGTCTCTGTACATCCGGCCGACGATGATTGCCGCCGACCCCTATCTGGGGGTTCGTCCGTCCCAGACCTACACCTTCTTTGTCATTCTGTCCCCGGTCGGGGCGTATTACGCCGAGGGCTTCAACCCGGTCAAAATCCTGGTCGAAGACCGCTATGTGCGCTCGGTCAAAGGCGGGATGGGCGAGGCCAAGACCGGCGGCAACTATGCGGCCAGCCTGCTGGCCGGGGAAGAGGCCCACCGTCAGGGCTACTCTCAGGTCTTATGGCTGGACGGACTTGAGCGGCGCTATATCGAAGAGGTCGGCTCGATGAATATCGCCTTCATGCTTGACGACCGCCTGGTCACCCCGGCCCTCAACGGCAATATCCTGGCCGGCATCACCCGCGACAGCGTACTTCAGCTGGCCACCGACTGGGGCATTCCGGTTGTCGAGCGTCCTGTCACGATTGACGAAATCCTGACCGCAGCGGGCAACGGCCATCTCCAGGAAGTCTTTGGGATGGGGACGGCGGCGGTGATCTCACCGGTCAGCGAGCTGTTCTACAAGGGCCACACCATCAGCATCAACGACGGCCGCGTCGGTCGGGTCGCCCAGCGTCTGTTTGACGAGATTTCCGGCATCCAGCGCGGCCTCAGACCCGATCCCTACGGTTGGCTGGTAGAGGCTGAGGGATAAATGAAAGAGCTGTCCCAAGGGATTCTGCGGGAGATAACCCGGCGGCTGGTCGCCGAGTTTCAGCCGGAACAGGTCATTCTGTTCGGCTCTCACGAATACCAGATTCTTGAACGCGGAAAAGTGTTGTATGGATGAAGCCAAGCGTGATCTTGTACGGGCTTGGCTCACCTCGCCTGTCGCTTCAACTCGCCGTCCATCCGGACATGCAGCATGGCACTCCGGGTGCCCCTCGAAGCCTTCTGTTTCTGTGGAAAGAGGAGCCGACAGGGGGCTGTCTGTTTCGTCTCCGCTGAGATCAGAGGGTCTAATAAGTATTTGATTTTCTTTATGTTTTGAGCAAGTGATTCAAAAGGGTCTGATAAGTGCCCGATTTTCCTTACTGTTCTTTAATATAACAATGTTCTAAATAAAACCTTCTCTGTTTCCAACGTGCCATGAAAGATGACGATATGGTAGCTGTGCGTCTGCTTGCTCGTCGATCCGACGCTTAGATTCGGCTGGTCCGAGTTGCTGAGCATCTGTTCAAGAAATTTATGGCTGGCCTGCCCTGGCACGTTCAGGACTTGCACCCCCGGTACGGACAAGATACAAGGTGTCGGCAAAATTTTGGCCCCATCTTGAGGAGGCTCCCATGTCTTTCCTGCTTCGCCTTTGTCTTGGACTATTTCTCCTGGCGCCTTCGCTTGTTTATGCAGAATTTCTTGAGACTCCTGACGACGGCGATAAGCTGTCAGGGATTGGGGTGATCCGTGGCTGGAAGTGTGAGGCCGCGGGGGACATCACAGTCAAATTTGATGATGAGACGCAGCCCGTGTCCCTGGTGTATGGCGTCGAGCGGCCCGATACCGAACCTCGATGCGGGGACACGGACAACGGCTTTGTAGCTATCTATAACTGGGCGCTGCTGGGCGATGACGAGCATACGGCTGTGGCCTACGATAACGGCGTGGAGTTTGCCCGCAGCACGTTCTCGGTAGCGACCGCCGGGGTAGAGTATCTGACCAATGCGCCGGACACTTGTGTCACCGTGAATGATTTCCCGTCGACTGGTGAGACGACATACCTCGAGTGGAATACGAGCACCCAACATTTCGAGATGGTGGAGTCGTGCAAGAGTCCTGAGCCCGAGCCAACAGAACCCGAGCCAGCCGATCTTGGGGAGTGTATGGTTGGGTCAATTGTGAATCCGGGACAAATGTGCAGCGGCACCATACTCAGCATCGACTTCACTTTTTCTGTCGAGGCAGACGGACGAGGGTGTGTAGAGAGTTTAGTCCTTAATCGGTGTTACGACACTAGTCTGTCTGAGTTCGGCGCTGCTGCCAGCAGAAATGACGATGACAGCTGGACGATTACCGCCCTTCCATAGCGTTCCTCACTGAACGATGGATTGGCGGTTGAAGCGCTCTTTTGAGGAGATTCTGATGTCCTTCTGGCTCCGCCTTTGCCTCGGGCTCGTTATCCTGGCCCCCTCGCTGACTGTGGCGCAGGAGCAGGAGCAAGAGCAGGAAATAGAAGGGCGGCTTGAGATTCCCAGCCAGGGGGACACGCTGTCCGGGATTGGGGTCATCTCGGGCTGGAAGTGTGAGGCCGAGGGGGCGATCACGGTCCGAGTCGATGATGCAAATCCCCTGCCCACGCTGTACGGGCTGTCTCGTGAGGACACCGAAGAAACGTGTGGAGATACGGATAACGGCTTTGTGACCTACTTCAACTGGGGCCTCCTGGGCGACGGAACATACACCGTCGCAGCCCTCGATAACGGCAAGAAGTTCGACAGCAGCACGGTCAGGGTGGCGACCTTCGGAGAGGAGTTTGTCGAAGACGCAGATCCCGGCCCGTTCACAATCCTGGATTTCCCGTCGCTGGGTGAGAAGGCGGAGTTTGTGTGGAACACAAGTACCCAACACCTGGAACTCCTCTCCCTGTCTCAGGTGAATTTCCAGGACGCGTACGGGGGGCTGAAGATACCTGAAGGCCGCCCGCCATCTCCAGCGCCACTGCTCCCGCCGCCGCCCCTGCCGTGTGCGAGAGACGAAACAAGTTATCGCGGGGACACGTATTTGATTCGATTCGATCCCGACTTTCTCTTCGGTGCCGACCTTCCCATTGCGTGTGCGGCACCCAGAGGGATTATACAAGTGGAAGTACAGGAGGGAAGATTTTCCGTTTCTGCCGACGCCCCTCCGCACGGAGTCTTCAGGTTTTCTGGCGAGGTCTGCGACAAGGAAAGCGGCAGTCTTTTCGTCGGGGGATGGTCGCTGAACGACAGCTATCAGGGCTATTTCACCGGCAGCCTAGCTGACCTGGAGGGCATCAACTGCCCGAGCCGCTGGCAGGACACGGCTGGTTGCACGGGTGACCTCCTCATCACACCGCTTCCCAAGCCATAGGCTGAGGACTTGCACACCGCACCCAGGCCAGATACAAGGCCCAGACAGTCTACCACAGAGGGAGAACGACTATGGATGCAGACGCCAAAAAGACCGCCTTACGCATGATTCCGTATGGTTTGTACGTGCTGACTGCGGAAAAAGACGGCGAGATTGCCGCCGCAACCGTCAACTGGGTCACCCAGACCGCCTTTGATCCGCCGCTGGTCGTGGTCGGCGTGAAGGGCGACTCGACCGCCCATGAGTTGGTGAAAAAAGCCGGCTGTTTTGCCCTGAATATCCTGGGCAAGGGCCAGCAGGGTCCGGCCTTTGCCTTCTTCAAACCGGTTGAGAAGGACGGCAATACGATTAACGGCGAGGCCTACAAAGCCGGCAGCACCGGCGCGCCCGTGCTGGAGAGCGTCCCGGCCTATGTCGAATGCTCCCTGGAGCAGACGGTTGAGAACGGCGACCACTCGATCTTTATCGGCAAGGTGGTGGACGCGGTTGTCCAGAAGCAGCCCGACGGCCGGGCCGATGCGGCTACGCTGGCGATGGCCGATCTGGGCGAGAAGGTCTTCTACGGCGGCTAAGCCCGTTTCTCTATCCCTAGATATTCTCTGGCCTCTCTGTCTTCGTCCGAACCGACAGGGGGGCTTTTTTGCATGCGAAGGAGGACAACATGGGAGATTTTGTGAAGGTCGCCCAAAAGAGCGACATCCCGAAGGACGGCGGGAAATGCGTTGAGGTCGAAGACAAGCAGATCGCCATCTTTCAGGTTGACGGCGAGTATTACGCGATCGACAATATCTGCCCCCACCAGGGCGGCCCGCTCGACGAGGGCGACCTCGACGACACGACGGTGACCTGCCCGTGGCACGGCTGGGAGTATAACGTGACCAACGGCGAGAACCTCGACGACCCGGACGTGAAACAAGACACCTACGCCGTCAAAGTCGACGGTGACGATATTCTGGTTGAAGTCTGATATGCTGGTCGGAGTCGCACAGGGGCGCACACCGTTATGACCGCGCTGTTTGACACCATGCATGCCGAAGACTACGAACAGGTGGTCTTTTGCGCCGACCGGGGAGCCGGACTCAAGGCGATCATCGCCATTCACGATACCACCCTGGGACCGTCCCTGGGCGGGATCCGCATGCGGGCCTATGCAACCGAGGACGAGGCCGTCACCGACGCTCTGCGGCTGGCCCAGGCGATGACCTACAAAGCCGCGCTGGCGGGCCTGGATTACGGCGGCGGCAAGGCGGTGGTGATTGGCGACCATACGATCAAAACGGACGACGATGACCATTCGAGCAGGAAGATATCATCGTCCGCTTTGCCACGCCGGGAGATGCTGTTCCGCGCCCTGGGCCGCGCGATTGAATCGCTGGCCGGGCATTATATCCCGACCGAAGACATGGGGACTTCGACCGCGGATATCGAACGGGTACGCAAAGAGAGCCGTTTTGGTGTCGGCCGCGACACCGTCTTTGGCGGCGGCGGCGATCCGTCTCAGATGACGGCCTGGGGCATCTTTTGCGGGCAGCGGGCGTGTCTGGAAGAGGCGGACGGTACGGCCGACTTCCAGGCCAAGACGGTTGCCCTGCCCGGGCTGGGCAAGGTCGGCTATCCGCTGGCCCGCTACCTGCACGAGGCTGGGGCGCGACTGATTGTGGCCGATGTGGACGAGCGCCGCACCCGGCAGGCTGCCGAAGACTTCCAGGCCCGGGTCGTCAGCCCCGAGGACATTTACACCCAGGAGTGTGACATCCTGGCGCCGTGTGCGGCGGGTGGCCTGTTTCACAGCCGGACGATTCCCCACCTGCGCTGCCGGATTATTGGCGGTGGGGCCAACAACCAGCTCGTCAGCGATGCGGATGGCGATGCGCTGTACGAGCGGGGCATTGTCTATGCGCCCGATTTTGCCATTAACGCCGGCGGCCTGATCAACGTTGCCGACGAACTCGGTCCCGGCGGCTACCGTCGCGAGCGAGCTCAGGCCAAGACCGAAACGATCTATACAACGCTCAAGACACTGTTTGCCGAGGCCAGGCAGCGCAACATTCATCCCCATCGCCTGGCGGTCACCCTGGCCCAGGAGCGCATTCAGGCGGTACGGCAGCTGCGCCGCATGAACGCCGCCCCCGCTTAGCGTCACAAGAGGTGGATATGCAATCACCACTGGCGGCATGGCATACCGCCCACGGGGCGGTGGTGACCGATGATCGGGGGATGGCTCTGCCCGAACGCTTTGCGGATGTCGAGCGCGAGTACCGGGCCGTCCAGGACACCGCCGGGCTCATCGACCTTTCCTTCCGGGTCCAGATCGGGGCGAGCGGAGAGGATCGCGTCTCATTTCTGCAGGGCATGTTGTCGAACGATGTCGAGTCCTTACGGCCCGGCCAGGGCTGCCCGGCAACCCTGTTGACCGACCAGGGCCGGATTGTCGCCGACCTGCGTGTGTACGCGCTCGAAGACGGCCTCATGCTCGACCTTGACGCGCGGGTCAAGGACAAGACGGTCGCCGCTCTGGAGCGTTTTATCATCGCCGATGATGTGGAACTCGCAGACCTGAGCGCAGACCAGACCACCATTGGTGTGCAAGGGCCGCTGGCCTCACACCTGCTGGAGGCGGTCGGTGTCTCAGTCAGCCTGAGCGAGGACTGCCAGCACGCGGAAGCGCGGCTGGCCGAGACCGCCGTCCGCATCGTCCGGGCATCTGAGACCGGCCTGGACGGCTACGACATCCTGGTTCCACAGGCTCGGGCTGAGGCGGTATGGCAGGCCCTGCTTGAGGCTGGTCGACCGCTGGGCGCCTGCCCGGTCGGCTTAGGCGCGCTCAATATGCTGCGGATTGAGGCCGGCATCCCGTGGTATGGTGTGGATATGGACGAGGATCGCATCGTCCTGGAAGTCGGGCTCGATCACGCACTCAGTTTCAACAAGGGCTGCTATCTCGGCCAGGAGGTGGTTGAACGCGCCTCGGCCCGGGGCCGGGTGAACCGCAAGCTCAGCGGCCTGCTGGTTCAGGGGACGGAACCGCCCCAAAGCGGGGATAAGCTGTTTTCCGATACCAAGGAGGTCGGCTGGATCACCAGCGCGACCCTGTCTCCCCGTTTCGGTCGACCGCTCGCCCTGGGCTACGTCCGTCGCGAGTATCTTGAACCGGGCACCCGGCTGCGGATTGACAGAAATGGGAGGCCCATGATAGCGGAGGTAGCCGTACTTCCATTCTCTTATGAATGAGGGAGTGCGAGAAGCATCACATGTAGGAGGGTAGTATGGCTCAACTTGGAAAACGTTATATGTGTGAGACATGCGGCACCGAGGTTCTGTGTAATAAGCCTGGAGACGGCACGCTGGACTGCTGCGACAAAGAGATGCCGCTCAAAGAGGCAAAACCCCTGCCGTCGTCGGACTAAGAGCGCACAGTTTCCATTCCAGATCAAAAGGGCGATGCAACGGCATCGCCCTTTTTGCGAGCAGCGGCCATGTCTTTGCCCACTCCCCCAGCTGATCTGGTGGTGTACGGAGGGACGGTCCTCAGCCAGGACCCGCACCGTCCGACTGCCGAAGCCGTGGCCATGGTCGGCGACCGGATCATAGCCCTTGGCCGCGAGGCCGACCTCCGGCCTCTCATTTCACGTCACACCCACCTGTTGGACTGTCATGGCCACACCGTCCTGCCCGGCTTCATCGATCCGCATCTCCACCTGTTTTCCTGGGCCAGTCGCCTGTGTGGCGCGGATCTCAGCGATATCGGGTCGATTCCCGAGTTGCAGCGCCATCTGGCGATGTATCTCCCCCAGTTGCAGCCCGGAGAGTG
This sequence comes from Desulfurellaceae bacterium, assembly GCA_021296095.1. NCBI lineage: Bacteria > Pseudomonadati > Campylobacterota > Desulfurellia > Desulfurellales > Desulfurellaceae > Desulfurellaceae bacterium. The sequence goes on from JAGWBB010000062.1 coordinate 15,061, forward strand.
GCTACGCGGCTACGGGTACGACGAGTTCCTACTGACCGAAAAACGCCATCCGACCCGCTCCGATCTTGACGCGGTGTGTCGTGAGCGGCCGATTGTGGTCCGCCACCGCTCCGGTCATGCCGCTGTGCTCAACACCGCTGGCCTGAACCGGGCCGGCATCGGCCCATCCTTTGCCGACCGCCACGGAGGCTACGCCGAGCGCGACACCAGCGGCCGGCCGACAGGTGTGGTGTACGAACTCGAAGCCGTGCTGCGCAGCGTCATTCCCCGTCTACCCGCAGCCCGCTTTCGGGCCGCCGTGCAACACGCCGGACAAGACCTGCTGCGCCTGGGCGTGACCTCGTTCCACGACGCCAGCGCGGGCAATACGCTTGAGGACCTGGCTGTTTTTCAACAGCTGGCGACCGACGGGCTGCTGGCTTCACGAGCCACGGTGATGATCGGCAGTGCAGCCCTGGAGCAGTTGCTCGAAGCCCGGCTGGAACCCTTCAGCGGAGACGACCAGGTCCGTCTGGGGAGTGTGAAGATCATGCTGCACGAGAGCCGGGGCGCCCTCCATCCAGAGCCGGCGACGCTCAGACAGCTGGTCTGGCGGGCACATCACCACGGCTTTCAGCTGGCCTTCCACGCCGTTGAAGAAGCGGCCATCGGCCTGGCACTCGATGCGGTTGAGCAGGCCCAGCAGCGGCTGTTTCGGCCGGATCACCGCCACCGGATCGAACACTGTTCGCTGTGTCCGCCACCGTTTCTGGAGCAGCTGAAGACCAGCGGCTGCGCAGTCGTCACCCAGCCCGGCTTTGTGCGCTGGTACGGAGAAAAATACGTCGCCGAGGTCGCTCCCGAAATCCACTCCTGGCTGTACCGGACGAGAAGCCTGATCGATCACCACATCCCGGTGGCGGGCAGCTCCGACTGTCCGGTTGGCCCGCTGGCGCCGCTGGCCAGCATCAGCACAGCCCTGACCAGACAGTCTCAGATCGGCCGGGAGGTGAGTGGCGCAGAGCGGGTGAGCCTGGCCCAAGCGCTGGGTCTTTTCACCAGCGCGGCCGCCTGGGTGGGCTTCGAGGAAAACAGCAAGGGCAGGCTCGCGCCGGGCATGCTGGCCGACCTCGTCATCCTCGACGGTGATATGAGCGTGATTCCCGCCCAGGCCATCGGTTCGTTGGCGGTGACAACCACGATCATCGGCGGCAAAGTCGTGTGGCACCAGACCTAGGCGAGTGCCGCCTCTTTACTCGCTCCGCCCGACTCGGTAGTGATTAGGCATGTCGGCCGTCATCTACGACAAAGAAGACAGCCTGGCCATTGTGTCACTGAATCGCCCTCGGGTGTTCAACGCCTACAACGTAGAAATGCGCGACGGTCTGTACGAGGCGCTGCACGCCGTCGGCGACGATCCCGAGGTCCGGGTCATGATTCTGCGCGGTGAGGGCCCGGCCTTTTCAACCGGCGGGGACGTGTCGGAGTTTGGCTCGGCCCCCTCCCCGGTCGGGGCACGGACCATACGCTGGCGTCGCGACGTGTGGGGTACCCTGCTCGGCCTGCCCCAGCCGACGATTGTTGCGGTCCACGGCTTTACCGTGGGCGGCGGCATGGAAATGGCCCTGCTGTGTGACCTGTGTCTTGCCGCCGACGATACGGTCTTCTTTTTGCCGGAAACCGGACTGGGCATGATCCCCGGCGTGGCCGGCACCCAGACCGCGCCGCGGGCAATCGGTCTGGGACGCGCCCTGGATATGGTCTTGACGGGTAAGCGGGTGAACGCCGAGCAGGCCGTTCAGATTGGCCTGGCCAACCGAGTCGTGCCGCGCCAGAGCCTGCTGGCGGAGGCAAAAACGCTGGCCCACAGCCTGGCCCAGCACGACCCCCGGCTCGTCGCTCTGGCCAAGCGCGCGGTTCGGCAGGGTCTGGATCTGCCCCTGGCCGAAGGTCTGCGGCTGGAGCAGCGGCTGTTCGCCCACCTCTAGTCTGTGTGCCATAGACGCGCCGCATCTTGTCATCTGTGTTCAGGGCTGATAGCTGAAACGGCTGTACCGTTACTACGCGAAGAGGAGCAACATTCATGAACACCGCGAATTTTCTCAGTCTTCCCGGTATGATGCTGGCGGATCAGGAGATCCTTATCTTTGAGGGTAAACGCCTGACCTACGGCGAAACGCTTGACCGGGTCCGCCGACTCGCCAGTAGTCTGAAAGCGCTGGGCGTTGGCCCCGGCGACCGGGTCGCCGCCCTGCAGACCAACTCCAATCAGTATATTGAGGCGTATTACGCAACCGCGACCGTGGGCGCGACCTTCGTGCCGCTCAACTACCGGGCCAAACCGCCCGAAGTGGAATACATGGTCACGGCCGCAGATGTGAAAGTGCTGTTTACCGGCGACCGCTACCTGCCGTTGCTGGAGCAGCTGAAACCCCAGTTCCCGATGATTCAGCACTATGTGGCGATGGAGAGCAGCCAGCCCGGCATGCACAACCACGAGGACCTGATCGCCAAGGGCTCGCCCGATATCGAAGACGCCGAGGTGGACGAAGACGACCTGTCGATCCTGATGTACACCAGCGGGACCACCTCGCTGCCCAAGGGCGTGATGCTGACCTACGGCGGTTTTACCAACTATGTGGTCGGCACGGTTGAAATGGCCGACGGCACGCCGCGCGGCACCTCGCTGTTATGCGCGCCGCTGTACCACATCGCCGGCGCGATGAACATCATGACCGCCATCTGGTCCGGCCGCAAAATCGTCATTCTACGCCAGTTTGACGCCAAGGAGTGGCTGGCTGCGGTGCAGGACGAAAAGGTCACCCACGCCTTTGTCGTGCCCACCATGATGAAACAGCTGATCGACCATCCCGAATTTTCCAACTACGACCTGTCGAGTCTGGAAAACCTGTCCTACGGGGGCGCGCCCATGCCGTTTCCGGTCATCCGCAAGGCGATTGAGCTGTTTCCCGACAGCACCGGCTTTGTGAATGCCTTCGGCCAGACCGAGACCAACTCCACCCTGTCCGTGCTCGGTCCGGATGACCATAAACTGAACGGCAGCCAGGAAGAAATCGAGCGCAACCTCAAGCGGCTGACCTCGGTCGGCAAACCCCTGCCCGATGTCGAGGTCGCCATCCTTGACGAGGACAACACACCGCTGCCGGCCGATGAGATCGGGGAGGTCGTGATCCGCACCGGGCGAGCCATGAAGGGCTACGCCGGCCAGGAGAGCGCAACCGCAGCCCTGTTTGACGATGAGGGCTGGCTGCACACCCGGGACATGGGCTATCTGGACCAGGACGGCTATATCTATCTGGTCGGCCGCAAAGACGACATCATCATTCGGGGCGGCGAAAACATCGCCCCGGCCGAAATCGAAGCCGTGCTGCACGCCCATCCTGCGGTGGACGAGGCGGCCATCATCGGTGTGCCGGACGAACAGTGGGGCCAGAAGATTGCCGCCTTTGTGGCGGTGCGTCCGGGCCAGACGGTGACCGAAGACGAGTTGGGAGACTTCTGCCGTCAGCGGCTGTCGAGCTTCAAGAAACCCGAAGACATCCACTTCATGGACGAGTTGCCCAAAAACCACATGGGCAAGATCCTGAAAAAGGAACTCCGCGCCGAGTACGGGGAGTGAGTTTGTCCGGCTCAGCCATGTCAGACCTCAGCTACACCACTCACGGGCGCTATGCCCGGCTGACTCTGAACCGGCCTGACAAGGGCAACCGGCTCACGCCGGCCATGGCCCAAGAGCTGGCTGCGGCCTGCGAGGCGGTCGAAGACGATGACGCGGTCGAACTCCTACTGCTGACCGGTCAGGGCGGGGCGTTCTGCACAGGTCTTGAGTGTTCGCCTCCGGCGACCGCCCACGGCATTCGTCAGCAGTTCGGTCCGCTGACGTGTGTCGAGCGGCTGGCAGCCCTGACCAAGCCGACCATTGCCATGCTGAACGGGGACGCCATAGGGATCGGCCTCGAACTGGCCCTGGCCTGCGACCTGCGCCTGGCAAAAGCCGGCGTGCAGTTCGGTCTGCCACAGCTGGCTGAGGGACTGATCCCGTTCTGCGGCGGCACCCAGCGCCTGCCCCGTATCATCGGCCAGGCCAGGGCGCTGGAGCTGATTCTGACCGGCAAGCGGCTCGACGCGGACCAAGCCCAACAGATCGGTCTGGTGACAGAGGCCATCGAACCGGAGCGGTTTGCCGCCCGGGTTGACGAGGTCCTGACCGGTCTGCTGGACAAGGGACCGCTTGCCCTGCGCCTCGGCAAAGAGGCGGTGCTCAAGGCCATGGATCTCAGCCTGGAGCAGGGCACCCGCCTGGAGGAAGACCTGTACGTCCTGCTCCAGACGACCCAGGATCGGGCTGAGGGTGTCGCGGCTTTCTTGGCAAAACGCAAGCCGGTCTTTACGGGGAACTAAAAACCCCGCACAATGCGTCAGATATTCTTGATAGGAGGGTAGTGCGATGCAACTCGGAAAAATGTACCTGTGCGGAAAGTGTGGCGCTCAGATCATTGTCACCAAAGGCGGAGACGGCGCCGTAAAATGCTGCGGGGAAGAAATGCAGAAGAAATAATTCTGCCCCGCACTGTCTCTTTGGTGTTCGGCCTGTTGCCGCAAGCACCGTCCAAGGCCCAGCGCTCGGACCGAGCGACCGGGCCTTTTTTGTGTTTTACCCGGCCCGCCAGAAAGTCGGCTTGCAGCAGCTTGGCTTGATCGGTATCATGGCGCGCAAAAGATGGACCGATAAGGTCCAAGACAGACCGTTGAGGTGAGTGTTTCATGCCCGAACCGATTACGGCTGAGGAAATCAGCCAGCTTATTGTCCAGGGGATTCCTGACGCCGAGGTCAAAATCCGCGACCTGACCGGGGGCGGGGATCACTACGAAGCGCTCGTCATCTCGGCGTCGTTTCAGGGAAAAATGAAAGTCGCCCGTCACCGAATGGTGTACGGGGCGCTGCAAGACGCGATGGTGGAACGGATCCACGCCCTGAAGCTCAGCACCCTCACCCCCCAAGAGGCGGAGGCTGAGACAGCCAGCGTCTTAAGCATACAGCCCGGCAAAGCGTCCTGAGCTGCTGCCGGTGCGTTTATTCACCCACCCATCACAGGAGGAAAGACCCATGGCAGACGACATCCTCAGCCAGATCGCTCAGCACGTCAAAGACACCCCGATCCTTATCTTCATGAAGGGCAACCCGCAGTTCCCCATGTGCGGCTTCTCGGCGGCCACGATTCAGATCTTCGATTCGCTCGGCGTACCCTACCAGACGGTCGATGTGCTCCAGAACCCCGCCGTTCGGGAGGGGATCAAGCAGTACTCGAACTGGCCGACGATTCCGCAGGTGTACGTCAAGGGCGAGTTCATCGGCGGCTGCGATATCATCCAGGAGATGCACCAGAGTGGCGAGCTCGAGCCGGTCGTGCGAGCGGCCATTGAAGACGAAGGCTAAGCCAGGCCGCTAGAACAGACAAAAGCTCAGGGTCAGGAAACGCAAGCGCGACAACATCGATCTCCGCAACACAAGCCTGAAGAAGGCTAAGCGTTTCTTGCCCTGACCTGCCGGGTTTTTAGTCGTCAAGAGCAACGAAAGCAGAGACCCAGGAGAATATCCAGGGTTCCGTCCAAGAAGATCTTGCCACTGTCGAAGCGTTTCTTCAGGCCACGTATGACGCCGACACACGAGAAGTGGATATTGTCGAGCGACGATATCAATGAAGACCCTGAAAGTTCCTCACACAGATTCGATCGAAGAGCTGGAACGGTTTTGGCACACCCATGGCCTCACCGATTTTGAAGAGGAATTGGAAGAGGTCACGGAAGCTGGCTTTGAACGCAAACCAGAAACAGTCATTCCCCTCCATCTGCACTTCAAG
>JAGWBB010000063.1 GCA_021296095.1 Desulfurellaceae bacterium
TGTCCATGGGCACCCGCTTTGTGGCCAGCCAGGAGGTACAGGTCATTCCCGCCTACAAACAGCGCATTGTTGACAGCACGGCCGAAGACACCATCCATACCTGTGTGTTCGATGTCGGCTGGCCCCAAGCCGCCCACCGTGTGCTGCGTAACACTGCGGTCGAAGACTGGCAGGCCGCCGGCTGTCCGGCCAGCGGTCAGCGACCGGGCGAGGGTGACATCGTCGGCCGCATGCCGATGGCCGGCACGACAATCGATGTCCCGCGCTACGGCATTTTCCCGCCCCTGCCGGGTTTTGCGGGCGATATGGAACACACCGCGCTGTACGCCGGAGAATCCTGCGCTCTGATCCACGACATCAAGCCGGCCGCCCGGATTGTGGCCGATATCGTCGCCGAGGCCGGGCGTCTGCTCGACACCCTGCACGGCTGAACCGCCCCTTTTGCCAGGCTCCGATAGCTGATAGCAACAGCGAAGGGAGGAGCTATGGATCGACTCAAGGAGAAGGTCGCCCTGATTACGGGCGGCGGCTCGGGCATTGGCCGGGCGTCGTGTTGCCTGTTTGCCGAGCACGGCGCCAGGGTCGTGGTCGCCGACTTTGTGGTCGAAGGTGGCGAGCAGACCGTCAGTGACATCAGCGCCGCGGGTGGTCAGGCCAGCTTTGTCCGGGCCGACGTGTCGAAATCGGCCGACGTGCAGGAGATGATTCGGCACACCGTTCAGACCTATGGCCGGGTGGATATCCTGTTCAATAATGCCGGCATCGAGGGGCCCTCGGCCAAGCTGGCCAACTACGCTGAAGACGCCTGGGAGCGGGTGATCGCGATTGACCTGACCTCGGTCTATCTGGGTATGAAGTATGTGATTCCCCACATGCTACAGCAGGGCGGCGGGGTGATCCTGAGCACTGCCTCGGTGGCCGGCATGGTCGGCTTTCCCGGCAGCGGGGCGTATGCGGCGGCCAAAGCCGGGGTGATCAACCTGACCCGCCTGGTTGCCCTGGAATACGCCAGCAAGAACATCCGGGTCAACTGCATCTGCCCCGGCATCATTGCCACCCCCATGGCCCAGCGCGTCATGGGCGAGCGGCCCGATGACCGGGTGGTCCGGCTGGAACCCATCGGCCGGTTGGGCCAAGCCCAGGACATCGCCAACGCAGCCCTGTTTCTGGCCAGCGACGAGTCGTCGTTTGCCACCGGGGCGCCGTTTGTCATTGACGGCGGGTATGTCGCCCGTTAGGCACCAGCCATGAGCGCCACGCTGATTATCGCCGGCTGGTGGCTGCTGTTCGGTGGGACGCATGTGCTCCTGTCCTCGGCCCGGGTGCGGCCCAGGCTGATCGACCGTTTGGGCGAGCGCTCATTTCAGGCGGTGTATTCGCTGGTGGCGCTGGCCACCTTCGTGCCCCTGTGCGTGTATTACGGTCGGCATAAGCACCTCGGCCCGCAGCTGTGGGTCACCCTGGAGCCGTATCTGCTGGCCCGTGACTTCAACATAGGGTGCATGCTGCTGGCCTTTGTCCTGTTGGTAGGCGGAATACTCCAGCGTCCGCCCAGCTCCCTGCTGGCCCAGGGCACGCCCCAGGCCTACGGCATGACCCGCATTACCCGCCACCCTGTTTTTGCCGCCGCCTTCCTGTTTGGCCTGGCTCACTTGGCGCTGGTCGGCGCCCTGAGTGATGTGGTCTTTTTCGGCGGCTTTGTGGTGTTTGCCTGGCTTGGGGCCAGGCACCAGGATCAGCGCAAGAGCCGAGACCTGCCCGGCTATGCCGAGTTTCAGGCCGCCACCTCGTTCGTGCCCTTTGCCGCCATCGTGGGCAAAAAACAACCCTTTCCCGGCCGGGAGCTGCGCTGGGGCATGATTCTCCTGGCCGTGATCCTCTTCTATGTCGTGCGCTTCTACCATCCCGCCATATTCGGCGGCGTGCTGATGACCCTATGACCGCACAAGACTCCCCGTCCGCTGAACCGCAGGATCTTGACGCGGCGCTGCATCGTTACTTCGGCTTCGACGCCTTCCGCCCGGGCCAGCGCGAGGTGATTGAAGCCGTGCTGGCGGGTCGCTCAAGCGTCGCCATCATGCCGACCGGGGGCGGTAAGTCGCTGTGTTACCAGCTCCCGGCCCTGCTCAGCCAGGGCGTCACCGTGGTCGTCTCTCCGCTGATCGCGCTGATGAAAGATCAGGTCGATCAGCTCCACGCCCGGGGGATTCTGCATTCCGCGGCCCTGAATTCCAGCCTGTCGCGGGCCGAGAGCGAGCGGCGGCTCCGGCGTCTGGTCGGCCAACAGCTGAAGCTGCTGTATGTGGCACCGGAACGCTTTGGGGTGCCGGGCTTTCTGGAGCTGCTGGGGCGGGTGCAGCTCGGCCTGTTCGTGGTCGATGAGGCTCACTGCGTGAGCCAGTGGGGACATGATTTCCGGCCCGATTATCTCCAGCTGCGCGAGGCCATCCGCGCCCTTGAGCCCCGCGCCGTGCTGGCCCTGACGGCCACCGCAACGCCTGCGGTCCGACGCGAGATCGCCTTTCAACTCGGCCTGGCCGACCCCTTCCTGCTGGTCAACTCCTTTGACCGGCCGAACCTGTTTTTTGGCGTCGTGCCGTGCGTCACCAAGGCCAAGCCCGAAGCCCTGGTCAGTCTGCTGCGGGGGATCGCCGGTAGCTGTATTGTGTATGTCTCGCGCCAGCGGGACGCCGAAAGCCTGGCTGCAAGCCTTAACGAGCAGCGGATCGCTGCTGTGCCCTACCACGCCGGTCTGGAGCCGTCCGTGCGCCGCAGCAACCAGCAGGCCTTTATTGACGGCACGACGCGGGTCATCGTGGCCACCGTCGCCTTTGGCATGGGCATCGACAAACCCGATGTCCGGGCGGTAATCCACTACCAGCATCCCGGCTCGCTGGAGTCCTACTATCAGGAGGCGGGCCGGGCCGGCCGGGATGACCAGCCGGCCCAGTGTATCGTCCTGTACGACAAGCGCGACAGTGGCTTGCAGCGATTTTTCATCGCCCAGCGTTATCCCAACCTGGGCGAGGTGCGCGGTATTTATCGTTTGCTCAAAGACGGGCTTGAGCCGCGCGACATTCCTCAGCGCGTGTCCGGGCTGAGCGAGGAAAAGGTCAATGTCGCCCTGAGCCTGCTCCAGGATCAGCGCTACATCGAATGGACGGGTGCCGGTGTCCGTGTCCTCAGCCAAACGAGCGCGCAAGCTCTGCGGCTCGATTTTTCTTTTGTTGAGCAACGCCAACGGGCCGATTACCGGCGTCTGGGCGAGCTGCTCGATTATCTGACGACCGAGGGCTGCCGTCGCAGCGTCATTCTGCGTTACTTTGGGGAAAAGGTGGCGGTCGGCCATAGCTGTGGGAACTGCGATACGTGCCACGCCGCCCGGTCCGAGACGGGTGCTACGGCAGTGCAGCCGCCTGTCCTGGCGGCGCTCGACGGCCGCCCGACCATTCTGGCTGCGGTGGCCGAGCTGCAGAAACGCGGCTTGGGCCGGTCCGGTCTGGCCCAGGTCTTGGCCGGCAGCAAGTCCCGACGCATGCGCCAACTCCAACTTGATACGTCGCCCCACTACGGCGCCTTGGCCCGCTTCACCCAGGATCAGATCATTGAGCAGATCGACGACTGCATCCAGGCTGGGACGCTACGTCTGATCCCGGGTCAGTACCCGCGCGTTGTCCTGCCCCCGCCCCAAAAGACCGCTTCGAGCCCGCCCGCCGAGCCCGCTCCACAACCGCCCTCCGAGCCAACCCCTGAGCCTTCCCCGGCTCCGTTTGGCGGCCTGCCGGCCGAGGTGTGCCGGGCGGTGCTTAGCGTCGTCCAGACCCAGGACGGCCAGCTGTCGCGCTCCGGCGTGGCCCATTTTCTGCGCGGCACGACAGACCTGGGCACGCGGCCGGCGGCCGAACACGCCTCCTTGCCGGGCTATCGCGCTTTGGCCCAGCACTCTCACCAAGAGCTGCTGGCTGCGGTCGACGTGCTGGTCGAGCAGAAACTGTTGGTGATCGAAGCGTCCGAATATCTGTATGTGTGGCTGACCCAGCGGGGAGCGGCTGCCCTCGGCACGCTCAAGACACCGGACGCGCCGCCAGGCCGGTCGGCGGACGAGCGGCGCGGAAAGCGCTGAGGGAAAACCCCTCTGGCTCTGCGTTCAGCTTCGCGCGTCCACCAGAGCCGCGTCCTCGAAATCCACCAGACCCAGCCGTCCGCCATAGGCAGACGGATGATACGAGCGGTAGCCCAAGAGGTGCTGGGCCTGTTCGGGTAGCTGGCGGGCGACTTCCAGGGGGACGGCCAGGGCGTGGTGTTCCTCGGGGCGCAGCCAGCCCAGCACGAAGCTGATGTGCATCCCGCGCCGCCACGTATCCGGTGTCCGGTTTGCTCCAGCCGCGTGAATAACTTTCCCCGTATAGAGCAGGGCCGAACCGGCCGGCATGACGGCTTGGGTCACTTCTTCGGGCTGCGCTTCGCGCTGCGGGTCTGGCCAACGGTGGCTGCCCGGAACGACAAGCGTGGCGCCGTTTTCTTCGGTGAAGTCGTTCAACGCGAATATGGAGCTGACCGTGAGTTCCGGGCCGGGCCAGGGGAAGTGGGGCCAGTTGCCTTCGTCGCGGTGCAGCATCTGGGCCGGTTCTCCACCACCGATGATCATGGTTTGAGAGGTGTTCAGCCAGTACGAACCACAGTTGGCTAACAGATAATGATCCGCAAACGCTTTGAGCACGGGGTGGAGAAGCACCTCGATAAACGCTGGTGATTTTGCGGCCAGACCACAAAATCGGATCGTTTTCTGGCCATGAAAGACCTGCCACAGCTTGCTGTCGCTGCGACTGCCGGGCGGGTGGGTTTTGATATAGCCGTCGAGTTCGGCGTTGAGTCGCTCCAGCAGGTCGGGCTCAAGCAGGTTTTTCACAATCACCCCACCGTCCCGCTCAATCACGGACAGGTAGGCTTGCCGGTCGGCGTCAGGTCCCAGGGTCGTCAGTGTGGCTTTGCTCATGGGCACTCCTTCGCGATTGTTACTCCCCTCTCTCAATCTGCATAGCGCTCTTCAGCGGTTCTTGCCAGCAGCCGTCTTATTTCCTGTTTATTTTCTGACTCTGGCGACTGTGCCTCCGTTGGCCCGCAGGAGCGCCTGGGTCGAGACCCGGACCAGGGCGGTTTGTGACCCGCCGCCGGTATACACCTCAACGGCCTGCATGACCCGGGGATCAACAAGAAAGGTCGCGGCAAACCCGAACGACGGTGTCCCGCCACACGGATAGCCGGTTGTGGCCAGCATTTCATCCGGCGTCATGGTTCTCACCCGGTCTGTCTGGAGTGCCTTGGCAACCCGCGAGGTGCTGGCGCGGTCTTCGCCCTTGACGATGGCGACAATCACCTGGCCGTGGGTGTCCGTCATGCAGATATTCTTGACGAGATTTTCCGGTTCTGTGCCAACTGCTGCCGCGGCTTCGGCCACCGAATGACAAGACTGATCGAAGAAGAGCTGTTCCGCCTCAATGTTGTTGGCCGCAATAAACTGCCTGAGCTTGTGTCCGTAGGCGTCCATGGTTGTCTGTGATACCACTTTTTTTGCCGCTGCCCCATCCCGTCCGCGAGCGCCACCAAACCAGCGCTCAGCAAGGACGGAACTGAGTTGCGCTCCGGGTGGATAGGATATAGTCATCAGCAGTCTTCGGCAAAGGTGAGCCATGATGCCCCTTCGATGAGGAAGATATCATGGTTCACCTTCAGGGTCTTACAATCCGCGGGAGTAGACATGGGCACGCTTATCAGCTTGGAGGAAGCGGTCGGCATACGCCGACAGGCCAAACGCGCCGGTCGGTCGGTCGTGTTCACCAACGGCTGCTTTGACCTGCTGCACCGTGGGCACGTCGAATATCTCGAACAGGCAAAAACCTACGGACAGCTGCTCGTGGTCGGCCTCAACAGCGACCGCTCGGTCCGCGCCCTGAAAGGGCCCGGCCGGCCGGTCTCAAATGAGGCGGACCGGGCCGTAGTGCTGTCGGCCCTGGCCTGTGTTGACCAGGTGCTGATCTTTGATGAGCCGACCCCAGCCCGGGTCATCGAGCGGCTGGTGCCAGACGTGCTGGCCAAGGGCGGAGACTGGCCGGTGGAGCAGATCGTGGGTCGCGAGGTGGTCGAAGCTGCGGGCGGACGGGTGGTGTCCATCACCAGCAGCGTACCCGAGTATTCGTCAACCCGCCTGATGGAACACGCGCGGACCGTCCCGACCGCCGAAGCCCGGGGGCCGGCCGAGCAGTCGGCGGACATCAGGCTGGTGGTCGAGCGTCTGCGAGAGAGCGCGCTGACCAAACACGCGCTCGCCCAAACCCTGGCTGCCGACATTGCTGCGGCGGCCCAGAGCGTGGTAGACGCCCTGCGGCGCGGCAACAAAATCCTGCTGTGCGGCAATGGCGGCAGCGCGGCCGACGCCCAGCATATCGCGGCCGAGCTGGTGGGGCGGTTTGAGGTCGAGCGGGAGGGCCTGCCGGCCATTGCGCTGACCACCGACTCCTCGGCTCTGACCTCTATCGCCAACGACTGTGGCTTCGCCATGCTGTTCGCTCGCCAGGTCGCGGCCCTGGCCACGGCCGGCGATGTCCTGCTGGCGATCAGCACCAGCGGCAACTCCGCCAATGTCGTGCGCGCGGTCGAGGTGGCCAAATCCCGCGGTCTGACGACAATCGGGCTGTTGGGCAAGGGCGGCGGCCGACTGGCCGAGCTGGTCGATCAGGCTCTGATCGTGCCGGCGTCCAACACCGCTCGTATCCAGGAGGCGCATATCACCATCGGTCATATCGTGTGTGAGTGGGTGGATCGCGCCTATGCTGCGGAACCTGTCTGAAACGCGAACGCGGATCTCTGCTTGCTGAGGCGGTCATCCTCGTTTACTTTTTCTCTATGTACAAGTCTGTCGAGCCGATCGATTTACGCCGGGTGACGACCTATCCGCTGGCCGAGCGTCGGAACAAGGTCAGAGTGCAGGACTTTGCCACGGTGTACGAGCCGCAGGGCGGGCTGCGCGCCTTTCTCGACAGTCTGCCCAATATTCTGATCGGCAACGATTTCCGGGCAGTCGTGGCGGCTGTCCTGGCCGCCCACCGGGCCGCTAAGCCTGTCATCTGGGGCATGGGCGCGCACCTGATCAAGTGCGGCTTGAGTCCGTGGATTATCGAGCTCATGCGCCGGGGCGTTATCAGCGTCCTGGCCATGAACGGAGCTGGCCCGATCCACGATTTCGAGATCGCCCTGATCGGCGAAACCTCGGAAGATGTGGCCTCGGGTCTGGGCGACGGCAGCTTCGGCATGGTGACCGAAACCGGGCAGCTGATGAACGAGGCGCTCGACCGTGACGAGGTGCGCGCCGGCCGGATGGGGCTGGGCGAAGCCCTGGGCCACAAGCTGGTCGCCCTGAGCCCGCCCTACGCGGCTCACAGCCTGCTGGCGGCCGCCTTGCAACTCGAGGTGCCGCTGACGGTCCACGTTGCGCTGGGGACCGATATCATTCACATGCGGGACAACGCCGCCGGCTCGCTGCTGGGCCAGGCCAGCTTCACCGATTTTCGGCTGCTGAGTAGCCTGGTGGCCGGGCTGTCGGGCGGGGGGGTGTATCTGAACGTCGGCTCGGCGGTGATTCTGCCCGAGGTGTTCCTGAAAGCCTTTACCATCGCCCAGAACCTGGGAAGCAATCTCAAACAGTTTGTCACGGTCAATCTTGACATGCAGCAGCACTACCGTCCGCTGCACAACGTGGTCGGCCGGCCGGCCGGGGTGGGCGGCCGGGGCTACGCCATCACCGGCCACCACGAGCTGATGGTGCCGCTGCTAGCCGCAGCGGTGCTGGAGGCGCTGGCCGAGGAGGAAGGCTGAGGACGACGAAAATCCCCCCAGCTCCCCTTTGGGAACGGGCGGAGGGTAGGCTTCACATGAGGAGGAGAATATGGACGTTGAAAAGAGACTGGCCGAGCTGGGCCTGGAGCTGCCCCCCATTCCCACGCCGGTGGCCAACTATGTACCGGTCGTGCGGGCCGGCTCCCTGCTGTTCCTGTCCGGGCACGGTCCGGGTTTGCTCAAGGACGGACAGGTACAGTTTATCCAGGGCAAGGTCGGCGGAGAGCTGACGGTCGAGCAGGGTTACGAGGCGGCCAGGCAGGTCATGCTCAACCTGTTGCAGACGCTCAAGCAGGAACTCGGCGACCTCGATAAGGTCAAGCGGGTGGTCAAGCTGCTCGGTTTTGTGAACTGTGCGGAAGATTTCCAGCAGCAGCCCCAGGTCATCAACGGGGCCTCCGACCTGCTCGTCGAGCTGTACGCCGAGCGCGGTCGCCACGCCCGCTCGGCGGTCGGCATGTATCAGCTGCCGTTCAATATCGCGGTCGAGATCGAGATGATCGTCGAGGTGTAGGGGCGGACATGCAGGCTGAAACGTATCGGCTGGGGATAGATATTGGCGGGACGTTTACCGACCTCGTCCTGCTGTCTGACGACGGCATGGCCATCGGCAAGGTGCTGACGACGCCGCATGACCCGGCTGCGGCCGTGCTCGACGGGGTGCGCGAGCTGCTCGGACAGGCGGATATCAGCCCCCGACACGTCTCGCAGCTGGTCCACGGCACAACGCTGATCACCAACGCGATTATTGAGCGCAAGGGGGCCAAGACGGGTCTGATCACGACCAGGGGTTTTCGGGACGCGCTCGAAATCGGCCGTGAACGCCGCTACGACATCTACGATATCTCGCTGGAAAATCCCCAGCCGCTTGTTCCCCGCTTTCTGCGCCGTGAGGTCAGCGAGCGCCTCGACCACCGCGGCGCGGTGCTGATACCGCTCGATCCGGTCGAAGTCCGGGCGGTGATACACGAGTTGGTCGAGGCCGGCGTCGAAGCCCTGGCCGTCTGCCTGCTCCACTCGTTCCGCAATCCGGCTCATGAGCGGCTGGTGAAGCAGGTTGCGGCCGAGCATTTTCCGCACCTGAGCTGCTCGCTGTCGTGCGAGGTCATGCCCGAAATCCGGGAGTATGAGCGGACCTCGACGACGGTCGCCAACGTGTATGTGAAGCCGCTGGCCCGCCAGTACCTGGACAAGCTGAACACCGAGCTGCGGGCCCTGGGCGTGCCGCGTGACATGTTTGTCATGCTGTCGAATGGAGGGATAACGAGCTGTGACGTGGCCGGCGAGTATCCGATCCGGCTGATCGAATCCGGCCCGGCCGCAGGCGCGCTGGCGGCCAGTTTCTACAGCGCCCGCCAAGAACTCGACCGGGTGATTTCGTTCGACATGGGCGGCACGACGGCCAAGATCTGCCTGATTGATGGGGGCCAACCCATGCTGACGACGGATTTTGAGGCGGCCCGGGTGTACCGCTTCAAAAAGGGCAGCGGCCTACCGCTCAAGGTGCCGGTGATCGAGATGATCGAAATCGGCGCCGGTGGGGGCAGCATCGCCCGGGTCGATAGTCTCGGGTTGCTCAAGGTCGGCCCCGACAGTGCCGGCTCGCAGCCCGGACCGGTGTGTTACGGCCAGGGCGGAACCGAACCGACCGTGACCGACGCCGACCTGGTGCTGGGCTATCTGAGCCCCGACTATTTTCTGGGTGGCAAGATGCGGCTTGACCGAGCCGCGGCCGAGCGGGCGATTGCCGACCGGATCGCCCGGCCGCTCAAGCTCGACGTGCTGCGCGCGGCCTGGGGGATTCACCAGGTGGTGAACGAGAATATGGCCAATGCGGCCCACATGCACCTGGTCGAAAAGGGTCGCGACCCGCGCGGCGCGCATCTGATCGCGTTTGGCGGGGCGGGCCCGGTCCACGCCTACCGGGTGGCCGAGCGGCTGAAACTCAAAACCGTGGTGTGTCCGCTGGCGGCCGGCGTGACCTCGGCCTTTGGCATGCTGACCGCCCCGCTGGCCTTCGATTTTGTGCAGAGCTATGTGACGACCCTGTCCGAGCTGGATTTTGCCAGCCTGGAGCGCCTGTACGCAGACCTGGAGGAACGCGGTCGGGCGGTGCTGACCGCAGCCGGGGTGGAGGGCGACATCACGCTCAGCCGCTCGGCCGATATGCGCTATGTCCAGCAGGGCTTCGAGATCAGCGTACCGCTGCCGCCCGTCCTGGGCGCCCAGCATTTGCCGGCCCTGCGCCAGGCCTTTGCCGAGGAGTATGAGCGGCTGTACAAACGGCTCAATCCGGGCGTCGAGATTGAGGTGGTGAACTGGCGTTTGCTGGCCTCGGGGCCGCGCCCCCAGGTGAGCCTGCCGTCACAGGCCGGGTCGAGCCATACGCTCGAAGCCGCCCGCAAGGGTGAGCGTCAGGTCTACTTCCCTGAGCACGAGGGCTATGCCTCGTGTCCGGTCTACGACCGCTACCTGCTGCCGGTCGGCACGCCCTTTTCCGGGCCGGCCATTATCGAAGAGCGGGAATGCACGGTTGTTGTCGGACCGGGGGCCGGGGGGCAGGTGGACGCCGAGCAAAACTTGGTGATCACCCTCGCCGGATAAATTTGCCAAAGAGTTCCTTCCGCCGCTCTACCCGGCAATAAGCCGTCGGATCGTTGCCATTGGCAGAAACAGGCGACGTTGATCATCGACGAATTCGACGAACCCGAATTTTCGATAGAAGGCAGCTGCGGCATCGCCACGGGCATCAACCACCAAGGCCTGCATGGCAACCACCTGGGTGACCGAATGCACCCGTTCGAGTGCGTCCATTAAGAGATACGCGCCAAGCCCGCGACCCTGTTGGCTGCTATCGACAGCGAGGCGTCCCAGTAGCGCTCCTGGAACCGGGTAGTACGGGAGCCGCTTTGCCTGGTCCGCAGGCATGGCTTCCCGGCGGAAGTTGGCTGCGCTCAGTGTGTAGTAACCGACCACGGTATCAGCATCAGGCTCGGCCGCCACAAACACTCGCGCAACATCCCGCCGCATATCTTGGGAAGCCAAGCGCCGAATGTAGTTATCAAGCTCTGGCGCTCCGCAAGAAAAGGCAGACCGGTCATGGACTTTACTGTTGAACGGCACGATACGCCACACGGCCGCTCCGGTTGTCATCCCTTGGCCTGCCGGTAGCGCGCATAGGCTTTGCGGAGGGCTGTATTCGGCGCGGGTGGATTGGTCAAGGCAGCATAGAACACCTGCCAATCCGCATTGGACAGAGTGACAAGCTCATTCTCCTGTATGACCCGCTCGGCTTCTTCCAACGCAGTACCAAGCACAAATTGACTGAGCGCCTTGCGACGATAGCCTGCCGCGCGCTGCAAGACATTCTTCGCGTGGGCATCGAGCCGTATCTGTAAGCGTTCCTGTTTGGCTGCTGTCGGCATGGCCGTCCTCCTAGAATCTTCCTTGTCATTTTGTACGCACAATCGGAGTACATGACAAGAGGGCAACTCTCAGTTCCCAAAGCTGAACGCGCCATGCAGCGCTTCTCGTGCTCGTGTACGCTCGCAGCCAGCACGTCATGCACAGCCTTCATTGAACTCGGGAAACCGGAACAGGCTCGGTGCGCGCCGGGAGGATTTTGCCTGTTGCGACAGCCTGAACGTGTTTGAGGATTTCGGCGCTGTAGTAGCGATTGGCGCACCTGTCACAGACTCCAATCAGAACCTCCTCCAGGATGACAAAGCCGGCTCTGTGTTTGAAAGCTTCCCGCTCAACACGCTTCTCTCGAACCGTTCCCTCACAATACTCGCACCGATAGCCAAAGTGTTCTTTCATGGTGCTGACTCCGTCACTTTGTACTCTCAGTGCTTAGGTCCACAGCGGTTTCATTGTCCATATAGGCCCGCGCCGAGGAGAAGGACGAGACGCTGTAGGGCACCAGATAAGGTTAGTTCATTGTCAGCTGAACTTGCTCCCGATGTTGGACCATCGGATCCGAGAAAGTTCCGGCTCAACCCTTCCGGCGATGCCTGCAGCACGACTTCAGCGCAACACGAATAGCGCCGCCTCGGGCGCCTTGTCGAGCACGCGGAGCAACGCCTTAGCCGCACCGGTGGGGCGGCGTTTTCCCTGTTCCCAGTTACGGATTGTTTCTTGCGGTACGTCGATGCGACGGGCGAACTCTTGTTGGGTGAAGCCCAGACGTTTACGGACGCGGCGGGCGAATTTTGCCATGTCCCGCATCGCTTCGGCCTCGTCTTGGCGTTGCTGTGCCGCGATGTCCCGTTCGGTCGTCGCGTCCAGCACTTCGTAATTGACTCGTCCCGCAGGCAGGTCTCGCCGACGGCCGGGATCAATCTTGACGCGTGTTCTTGTCATATGCCTCAACCTCCCTCTTATTGGCTTTGCGGGCTGAAATGATGCGGATAGTGGAATGCCGCAGGGTAAAAATGACGACGAACACCCGGCCTTCAATCACGCCCAACAGCCGGTAGCGATCCTCGCCATAATCCTGACGATAATCCCGACTGATAATCCGATTTGCATCAAGAAAAGCTCGAATAGCATAGGCGAAATCGAACCCGCGCTGCACGAAACACGCCTCACTCTTTGCGTCATCCCACTCGAACTCCATGAGTCATGGGTAGGCCATTGGCCTACTGTCTGTCAACACGCAAGGGAAGATGAATGCTCACGACAGATAGCCTGTCGGCTCGTTTTTAGGGACTTCCATCTGCGGGTGTATCCACAGCGGTTTCATTGTCCATATAGGCCCGCGCCGAGGAGAAGGACGAGACGCTGTAGGGCACCAGGAAGGTCAGTCCGATCTTGGCCACCAGGCGGGGCGAGAAGTCGAGGCTGAGCAGCACGTCATACTGGTTGATGACGGTCAGGATCGGCCCGACGATGGCTGCGACCCTGATCGCCCGCCCAACGGTCTCGCGCCGAAACAGGTGATGGACAAAGCGGCGCAGGGAAACGGCCCGGCCGGACCGGGCCGGTACCTGGGCCACTAGAGTACCTCCTCAAAGAACAGCCGCATGGCTTGCCACGAGCGGGTGTCGGCCGCCTCGTTATAGGCAATCCAGTCTATGCCCCGACTTGCGGCGTCCGGGTAGGTAAATCCGTGTCGGGTATGGCCATAGCTGATGAGCTGCCAGTCGACGCCGGCCCGGGTCATTTCGTCGGTAAAGGCGCTGACGTGCTCGACCGGCACGGACGGGTCGTCGGCCCCGGTACACACCAGCAGCTTGGCCCTGACCTGACCGGCTACGGCCGGGCGTTTGGTCTCCAGACCTCCGTGAAAGGTCACTACGCCCGCCAGCGGTGCGCCGTCGCGGGCCAGCTCCAGGGCGAACGTTCCGCCCAGGCAATAGCCGATCGCCGCCAGCCGCCCCGCATCCACCTGGGGCAGGGCGGCCAGCGTCTCCAGGGCCACCCGCGCCCGTTGGCGAAATGTGTCCGGATCGTCACGCAGGGCGCTGACGCGCCGCATGACCTGTTCCAGATCGTCAAACTCAATACCGTCGCCGTACGGATCGCCGGCCAGGGCAACATAGCCCAGGTCGGCCAGCATCTCGGCCCGTCGTTTGGCGTTGGCGCCCAGCCCGAAGCCGCCCGGCATGACCAGGACGCCCGGACGCGGGTCGGACCGGGTGTCGTCATAGGCCACAAAGCCGCGCAGGCTCACAGCTCTGTCTTGATACTCGATAGTCTCGGTCTGCATGCTTAGCTCCCTCCCGTGGCCGGCTATCATAGCTGTGCCGGGCGCAAAAAGGCTACGGCAAAAGCGTTTGCCCAGGCGCTCGGTGATTTGCTACAGGTAGACCCCAGACAGATCAGGAGGGAACTATGAGTGGTGCACTTTCAGGTCAGTCCGCGATTGTTACTGGCGGAGCCTCCGGCATTGGTCGGGCGGCGGTCGCCGCGCTGCTGCATGACGGGGCGGCGGTGGCTGTGCTGGACCGCGATGAGGCTGGCGCGGCCGCCTCGGCCGGGCAGGGTGACACGGCGTTTGCGCTGCCGATTGATCTGGCCGACACAGCCCAGATTCCGGGTGCGGTGGCCCGGGTGATTGAGCGCCTGGGAAAAATTGACGCGCTGGTCAACTGCGCCGGGGTGACCGGCCGTTTTCAGAGCCTGCTCGACATGGAGGAGGACAACTGGGACTTTGTCCAGACGGTCAACCTGAAGGCCGCCATGCTGATGATGAAGCATGTGGCCAAACACATGATTGAGCGCGGTGGGGGTGGCCGGATTGTGAATATCAGCTCCAGCTCAGCCTTCCGCGCCCGCCAGTCGCCCATCGCCTACGCCAGCTCCAAGGCTGCCCTGGTCCAGCTCACCCGCAGTGCGGCGGCCGAACTGGGACCGCACAATATCAACGTCAATGCGATTGCGCCCGGGATTACCGCGACCGGCATGACCAAGGTCATCGGCGACGCCGCAGCCCTGGAGAAAGTGGCCTCCAGCGGTCCCCTGGAAAACCTGTTCCACCGGGTCTCGCAGCCGGAAGATGTGGCGGCCGCGATTCTGTTTCTGTGCCAGCCGGGCAGCCGCCAGATCACCGGCCAGACGCTTCATACCAGCGCCGGGGCGGTGGTGTAGGGAGTTGGGCGGGCTTTCGTGCCCGCCCGGATCTGGGCTCCGTCACCTGCCTGGCCGCACGGGACGGAGTTGTCTCTTCACCAGGAAAACGCTTCGTCCAGCCGGCTCATCTGCTCCTGAGTCAAGCGCCAGCCGGACGCCCCACAGTTCTCAACGGTGCGGTCCACCCGGTCAGACTTCGGAATGGCGATGACGTTCGGGTGGGAGACACACCAGTTCAGGGCGACCTGACTCAGGGTCTTGTGTGTCTCGCTTGCAATCTGTTCCAGCGTCCGGACACCCCTGGCGAGCCGGTCGATGTTCCGGTTCGTCAGACGCCCACTGTCCAAGGGGGTGTAGGCCAGGATCGTCACATTGTGTTCCTGACAGTAGGGCAGCATCTCGTGCTCAATCGAGCGGGCGTTCAGATTGTACAAGACTTGATTGGAAACGATCGGGTTGTGGCGCATGGCGGCTTGAGCTTCCCGCAGCTCGCGGACAGTAAAATTACTCACGCCAATATATTTGATCTGTTTCCTGTCGACGAGTTCTTCCAGCGCGCGCATGGTTTCTGTGATCGGTACGGACGAATTCGGCCAGTGGATCTGGTACAGATCGATCACGTCCGTACCGAGTAGACGCAGGCTCGCCTCTGCGGCACGCAGCACGGCGTCGTGCCGCAGATGGTCGCCCGACACTTTGGTGGCAATGAAGACGTGGTCGCGGAGGTCTTTGACGGCCTGTCCCACAACGTCTTCGGTGCGGTACGCCTCTGCGGTGTCGATGAGGCGTGCGCCCAGCTCCAGACCCTTACGCAGCGGTTCCACCCCACCGCGATACTTCCAGACCCCCAGGCCAATCTCCGGGACCGTGACGGCGGTGGTGCCGAGTTGTTTGGTTCTCATTGGCGTCCATTCCTCAGTACGACGATAATCCCCCGTCTGCGGGCAGAATGACCCCGGTCAGCATCCGGGCTTCATCCGACGCCAGGAACAGGGCAACCTGGGCGATATCTTCGGGCTCGCCGACCGAGAACGGATAGCGTTGCAGCTGGGATTTGATGAACTGCGTCCGGGGCGTGGCGGCCGGGGCGTCCGGGTCATCGGCTCCCTGCTGGGTGAAGAGCTGTGACGCTGAGCGGGCGATGCCCGAACCGGCGCCGGTGATAAATGCGACTTTTCCG
>JAGWBB010000064.1:0-320 GCA_021296095.1 Desulfurellaceae bacterium
GGATGTCACCCGTGGGGTCTTGAACGCCATTCAGGAAGTCGAAGACTTGTCCGGCCGGACGATCCTCGACGGCGAGCGCATTCTCACCCCGGCCCGGGCCGAGACCGGGGTCGATATCTATGTCTCGACCAGCAGCGCCGGGGGCGGTCTCCAGCTGATGGTCGCCGGCGTGGTCACAACCATGAGTGCCGAGAGCGCCCAGCGCTGCGCCCTGGGTGCCGGGGCGATTGTGATGGACAGTCTGGCCTCCAACGATGGGCGGCCCGGCTATGAGAAGATCGAACGCATCCGCCGTCTGCGCCCGGATATGATCCTGCTGG
>JAGWBB010000064.1:608-18094 GCA_021296095.1 Desulfurellaceae bacterium
GCACCGATCATCCCGACGCCGGCGGCCGTCGGGATGATTATCGAGACCCTGGCCCGCCAGACGCAGCTGAACGTCATCGGGGTCGATATCGGTGGGGCCACCACCGACGTCTTCTCGGTCTTTCGGACCATCTTCAACCGGACCGTCAGCGCCAATCTGGGTATGAGTTACAGCGTAGCCAACGTGCTGGCCGAGGCCGGCCTGGACCAGGTCCGGCGCTGGCTGCCGTTCGCGTGTGACGAGCAAGACCTGCGCAACCAGATCAAAAACAAGATGATCCGGCCGACGACCATCCCACAAACCGTGCGGGACCTGCAGATCGAACAGGCGCTCGCCCGCGAGGCGCTGCGTCTGGCCCTGGAGCACCACAAACAGCTGGCGGTGGAACTCAAGGGCGTCCAGCAGGAACGCACGGTCTCCGACGCCTTTGTCCAGACCGCCTCGGGCCAGAGCCTGGTAGACATGTCGGCCCTGGACCTGATCATCGGCAGCGGCGGCATTCTGTCCCACGCCCCGCGCCGGGTCCAGGCCATGTTGATGCTGATCGACGCCTACGAACCGCTCGGCGTCACTCGTCTGGCGGTCGATAGTATCTTCATGATGCCCCACCTCGGGGTGCTGTCCACCGTCCATGAACGGGCGGCGACCGAGGTGTTGCTCAAGGACTGTTTGATCCCGCTCGGCACCTGCGTCGCCCCGAGCGGCCGTGGAAAAGCCGGCCAGCCGTGTTTCTCCTACCGCCTCGTCCAGCCCGATGGGCAGACCCTTGACGGCAGCCTGAGCTGCGGCCGCCTGGAGCGGCTCAGCCTGGCCGACGGCCGCGAAGCGCGGCTCGAACTCAGCCCCAGGCGGGGCTTTGACTTTGGCGCCGGTCCGGGCAAGGCTCTCAGCGCATCGGTCACGGGCGGGACCGTCGGCCTTGTTTTCGACGCCCGGGGTCGGCCGCTCAGCTTTGCCCCGGACGAGGCCGGCCGGACCGCCCAGCTCCGAGCCTGGCAAACCGCGCTCGACCTGTACCCCGATTCGGACTGAGCCATGGCCCACGCCTATACCCCCGGCCTGCGTGTTGCAGCCGACACCATTATTCGCAAACAGCGCCTGCTGCCCATCCCCGGCCAGGTTGTGGTCGCTCAGGGTGAGCGGGTCACAGCCCAAACCCAGCTGGCCCACACCGAACTGCCCGGCGCGGTCTACCCGGTCAATGTGGTCAACAGGCTCAGCATCGCACCGGCCGAGGTTCACGCCTACCTGCGCAAGCGAGAGGGCGAGAGCATCGAAAAGGGTGAAGTCCTGGCCGAAAACACCCCCTGGCTGCGATGGTTGCAGACCCAGGTACGGGCTCCGGTCAGCGGCACGGTTGACAGCATCTCGACGGTCAGCGGCCAGGTCTTTTTGCGCGCGCCGGCCGAGGTGATTCGCCTGTCGGCCTATATTGACGGCACGGTCGTCGAGGTCATTCCCGGCCAGGGTGCGGTCCCTGGTCCAGGCGATTTTCGGGCTGGGCGGAGAAACAACGGGACGGCTCAGCCGGGCCGTCTCAGGGCCGGACGAAATCCTGACCCCACAGCATCTGCGGCCGGAACACGCCGGCCGGATCGTGATCGGTGGAGCGCTGGCCCAAGCCGACACCTTTGCCAGGGCCAGAGCCCTGGGTGTTCACGCCCTGGTCGTGGGCGGCGTCCATGACCGGGATCTGAAAGCGCTGCTGGGCTATGACTTGGGCGCGGCCATTACCGGGACCGAACGGCTCGGCTTCAGCCTGCTGGTCACCGAGGGTTTCGGTTGCATCCCGATGGCCACCCGCAGCTTCGCTGAGCGCCAAGGAGGGGCAGCCCGCGTCGTGCAGCGGGGCGACCCAGATTCGAGCCGGGGTGATGCGGCCCGAGGTGATTATTCCGCTCGGGCGGGAAGAAGCGGCCGGCGACGCGCCAAGCGGCCAAACGGCCGAGCCCTCGGGCATACACATCGGTGATATGGTGCGGATTATTCGGGAGCCCCATTTCGGTGTGCTGGCTCGGGTTCAGGCGCTGCCGGCCGAGTTGCAGCCCACCCCGACCGAGAGTCGGGTGCGGGTTCTGGTCGCCCGCCTGACCGACGGGCGGGAGGTGACGATTCCGCGGGCGAATGTGGAGATCGTTGAGGGCGAGGGAGTGGCCTATGAGCGGCCATAAGCTCCCGGCTGGTGGTTTGCTGGGCTGTATTGGCGGCCTCGCCGGCCTTTGGCCAGGATATGCTGCTTGAGGCATTTGATACGCCCGGCGATGCCGGGGGCAGCGTTGTGCTGCGCTGGCAGGCGCTGCCGGTCGAAACGGCTGAGGCACGGTATCAGGTCTTGCACGGCCAACAGCCCGACGGCCCGTTCAGCCCACTCGTCGAGTTTGCCGCCACCAGCCACTACGAAACCGACCAAGCCGGCCCGTGGTGGGTGTGGGGCTCGCCCCGGCCCGACTGGCACCGGCTGGAAGTCGAGCTGGAGAGCGACGGCGCGGCGTTCTTCAGGCTTGTGCTGCTGACAGGCCAAGACCGTTTTGAGAGCCGGACGGTTTCGGCTACCCCCCGGGCCAACCTGTTTCGCTGGTCGAAACTCAACAATCTGGTCCTGGTCCTGGCCTTTGGCGCGACCGTGCTGGTGTCTATTCGCCGCGCCCGCAACAACCCGGACATCTTTCTGCGCCGCATCCCCGGCCTTGAGGCGGTCGAAGAGGCGGTCGGGCGGGCGACCGAGATGGGGCGGCCGGTCCTGTATCTGACCGGCAGCGGCGAACTGAACGGCAGCGGCGATCCGTCCAACCTGTCAACCATCGCCGCCACGGTCATTCTGGGTGAGGTGTCAAAGCGGGTGGCCAGCTATGGCGCCGAGCTGCGGGTTCCCCACCGCTCGGCGATTGTCATGGCCATCTGCCAGGAAATGGTCAAGGAAGCCTATCTGACGGTCGGCCGGCCAGACGCCTACACCGAAGAGACCAACTTCTTCATCACCCAGGACCAGTTTGCGTATACTGCAGCGGTCGACGGCATCATGCTGCGCGACAAGCCGGCGGCCAACATCTTCATGGGCTATTACTACGCCGAATCCCTGCTGCTGGCCGAAACCGGGGCGTCAACCGGGGCGATCCAGATCGCCGGCACCGACGCCGACCATCAGCTGCCGTTTTTCATCACGACCTGCGACTACACCCTGATCGGCGAGGAACTGTACGCGGCCAGCGCCTATCTGTCCCGTGAGCCGGCCCTGGTCGGCACCCTGCGCAGCCAAGACCTGGGCAAGGCCGTGCTGCTAGGGGTCTTGCTGGTCGGCAGCCTGGCCCTCAGCCTGACCGAGTTCAGCCCGCTGGCCGGAGTGGAGACCGTCGTGCAAATTTTTTCGGATTTTCGGTAGAAGCGTATGACCTTCTGGAAACGGACCCTGCCGCTGCTGATCGCCTTTGTGCTGGGGCTGACCTTCACCGCCCAGTACTACATCCCCCACCCGGTCTCGGAGGCGCTGCTGACCGAAGCCTCGATCTGGAACCAGATCATCGCCGGCTTTGCGATCATCCTCGGCGTCGGCAGCCTGCTGCGCGTCCACTACCTCAGGATCGCCCGCCGGGAGGCCGGCTGGGGCTATAGCGGCGTCCTGTTCGTGTCGATGCTGATCGTCCTCGGGGCCGGCCTGTGGTCCGGGGGCATATCAGAGGGCAGCCTGTTCGGCTGGTTGTACAGCTATGTCATCGTGGCCCTGCAGAGCACGATGTTCTCGCTGCTGGCCTTTTTTGTCGCCTCTGCGGCCTACCGCGCCTTTCGAGCCCGCAGCCCCGAGGCGAGCGTCCTGCTGCTGGCCGCCATCATCGTCATGGCCGGCCGGGTTCCGCTCGGCGAATATCTGCTGGCCGGCCTGGGCCAGCTCTCGGACTGGATCATGCAGGTGCCCAACACCGCAGCCCAACGGGCTATCCTGATCGGCGTCAGCCTGGGCGGCATTGCCACCTCGATCAAGATTATTTTCGGCATCGAGCGGGCCTATCTGGGCGGGGAGGACGAGTAACACATGCGAGACCTTGCCGACCGCATCCTCAGCCTCGACCGTCGCTTCATCTTCATCCTCATCGGTCTGGTTATTCTCATTCCGCTGCTGTACCCGATCGGCCTGCCGGTCCGGGTCTCGGCCGAGGTGCAACGGGTCTACGACTATATCGAGCGTCTGCCCGAGGGCGCCAGGGTAGTGATCTCGCTCGACTATGACCCGGCCTCCAAACCGGAGTTGCAGCCGATGACGGTCGCTATCCTGCGCCATACCTTTGGCCGCAAGCTGCGCCTCATCGGCCTCACCCTGTGGCCGACCGGAACGAGCATGGCCGAGTCGGAGTTGACCCGGATTGGCCAGGAGTTTGGCAAGGTGTACGGCCAGGACTATGTGTTTCTGGGCTATGCACCGGGCGAGGCCAACGCCATCCTGAGCATGGGTCAGGATCTGTATGCGGCTTTTCCGACCGATTACTATGGCACGCCGACACCCACGATTCCGGTCCTGAGCGAGATTCGCAGCCTGCAAGATGTCGCGTATGTCTTCAGCCTGAGCGCCGGTTTTCCCGGCCTCGACACCTGGTACGTGTACGGCAAGGAGAAATACGGCTTTGAGCTGGGCGGCGGGAGTGTGGCGGTCAGCGTGCCCAAGTTTTATCCGCTGCTCAACACCGGCCAGATCCAGGGCTTGCTGGGCGGCCTGCGGGGCGCGGCCGAGTATGAAACCCTGCTCAACATGCCGGGCAAGGCGCGCGCCGGCATGGACGCCCAGTCGGCGGCCCATTTTCTGATTATCGGGCTGATCGTGGTGTGCAACGGCCTGTATTTTCTGAGCGGCCGAGCCGGACGCGGGTCGGGGAGACGCGCGCCATGAATCCCCAGTCGGTCAGTAGCGAGGTTCTGCTCGGCGCCTGGGTGGCCAGCCTGCTGAGTCTGTTCATCTACAGTTTTCTGTACAAGGACAACCCGCTGTTCAAGCTGGCCGAACATATTTTTGTCGGCGTCTCGGTCGGCTACGTGCTGACCATCACCTATCACGAGGTGATGCTGAAAAAGCTGTACGTGCCGCTGGTTGAGCAGGGCGACTGGCTCGTGCTGATCGCCGCCGGGCTGGGTCTGTTCGTGCTGGCGCGTCTGGTGCCGGCTTGGGCCTGGCTGAGCCGGATTGCGTTCGCCTTTATCCTGGGCATCAGTTCGGGGGTGGCCATCCCCAGATTTCTGTCCTCGTTTGTCCTGCAACAGGTCCAGGGCACCCTCACACCGCTGGTGTCGGTCGGACCCGGCGGCTGGACGTTTGGTCTGGCCGAGTTGAACGCCGCCCTGATCCTGATCGGGGTGGTGAGCGTGCTGTTCTACTTTTTCTTCTCGGTCGAGCATGGGCCGGGCACGCGGTATGTAGCGCGCACCGGCATGTATTTCCTGATGGTCTCCTTTGGCGCGGCCTTCGGCTATACGGTTATGGCCCGCATGTCGCTGCTGATCGGGCGCTTTGACGAGCTGCTGGGCTACGCCTCACCCGCCTATGGCTATGCCAGCCCGATTGTGCTGGTCGGGGTGGTGGCCGGCCTAGTGTGGTGGGAGCGTAGACGGGCCGGCCGCAGTTCGCGGGGTGACTATTCCGCGGGCTGAGCTGCCTCAGGGCTGGCGGGCGTAGCCTGTCTAGCCTGGGCTGCGGCTCTGGCCTTTTTCCCCTCGGACACGGGACGCACGCGCTCACCCTTCAGCCGGGCGGCCTTGCCCCGCAGCCCGCGCAGGTAGTACAGCTTGGCCCTTCGGACCTTGCCGCGCACCGTCACCTCAATCCTGTCAATCCGCGGCGAGTGGCGGGGGAAAACGCGCTCGACGCCGACGCCATAGGAAATTTTCCGAACGGTGAATGTCGCCCGGTTGCCGCTGTTGGCCTGGCTGATCACCACGCCCTCGAAGACCTGAATCCGTTCCTTGTCGCCCTCGACGATTCTGGCGTGGACGCGAATGGTATCGCCAGGCTTGAAGTCGGGCAGGTCCGTTCTCAGTTGGCTGGCTTCAAGCCGATCAATACTCGTGCTCATGGCCGTGTTCCTCTCTGCGCGTCGCGGGCGGTCAGCACGGTGGAGCGGATACGGACGGCAGGGACCGGCCTGCCCGCCGTTGGTCAACCTCGCTCCTTGTGCTCGCTGAACGCCGATGGCTGGATGCCAAGCGCTAGGGTCGTCTCTCTCTAAGAGCCGGCCAGCTTAGCCTGCCCCTGTCGGTCGGTCAAGCGACCACACGATGATGACCACAGAGCAACAGAGCAGCGTTCAGTGTGGCGCCCCCAACAGGCGGTCCAGGATAATCGCCGCCGCCGCCCGGACCGACAGGTGGTTATAGCCCGCTCTGCCGCGAATAGGCTCAAGAAAGTCGTCGGCCTGATCCAGGACCGCTTCGGTCAGCCCCCAGCCGGTGCCGAGCAGGATCAACACTGGAGGACCCGCTTGCTCAAGTCGACGCCGTAGCGCGGCAAACGACAGGCGTGCGCCGCCGTCTCTGGCCGAGGTGGCGATCAGCTGCGGGGGTTGCCCGGCCTCCTGCCGCACCGCCTCAAGCGTGTCCTCCAGACGCTGGCTCAGGGACACGATTTCGAGCGCGTCTTTGCGGGTCGCGTTATAGGTGCTGCCATAGCCGGCCCGCCAGTGATCGAGGATCTTTTCGGCCAGGGCGCGCAGGGTCGGAACCGGATTGACCACAAAGAAGCGCTTGACGCCATAGGTTTTTGCCGAGCGAGAGATATCGTGGATATCTATATTGGTGATCGAGGTGGTGACCACCTTGTGCTCCTTGTCGTACACCGGGTGGTGGAGCAGGGCCAGATACAGCTCAGCCATGTGTCACTCACCAAAGGTGGGCGATAATCCCTGCTTGGCCAACCAGCGTTTGTCATCCGGGCTGAGGGGGGCCGTGTCCAACAGTTCGGGGCGGCGCTGGCGAGTCCGCAGCAGCGCCTGACGCCGCCGCCAGCGGGCAATGTCGGCGTGATGACCGGATAACAGGACCTCGGGCACGCGCAGACCCCGGAATTCCTCGGGCCGGGTATACTGGGGATATTCCAGCAGTCCGGTGCTGAACGACTCGTCCTGGGTCGATTCTTGGCGACCGACTACCCCGGGGACGAGACGGGCAACCGCGTCAATGACGACCAGGGCGGCGATTTCTCCGCCGCTCAACACATAATCGCCGATCGACACTTCCTCATCGACCACCGTTCGGACCCGTTCATCGATCCCTTCATAGCGTCCGCACACCAGGACCACAGTCTGTTCGGCGGCCAGCTGGCCGACCTTTTGCTGGGTCAGCGGCGTTCCCCGGGGGGATAGCAGGAGACGTTTCGGCCGCTCCAGCCGACGCCCCAGCGCTTCGAGCGCGGCAAAGATCGGCTCGGGCTTCATGACCATGCCAGGGCCGCCACCATACGGTGTATCGTCGGTGGAACGATGTTTGTCTGTCGTGTAGTCGCGCAGATTATGGACATGACACGTCACCAGCCCCCGGTCCTGGGCCTTTTTTAACAGGCTCACCGACAGTGGTGAGGCAAACAACTCGGGAAAGATAGTCAGCACGTGGAACTGCATAGCGCTCTCAGTCAAGCAGTCCGTCCAGAGGCTCAATCACCGCTTGTCGGCCGGGGATGTCAATGCTGCGGACGACTTCCTGGGTGACGGGAATCATGTACTCTTTCCTACCCTGGCGCACGACCCAGACATCGTGCCCGCCAGAGAAAAAGACCTCCCGCAGTGTGCCGAGTTCTTGTCCGGCGGTGGTCAGGACGGTGAGCCCGACCACCTGGTAGTAGTAGAACTCGTTATCCTGGAGCGGGGGGAGCTGCTGCTCGCTCACCGCAACCGTGCGGTCGCACAGGGCCTGGGCCTGCTCGCGTGAGACCACGCCCTCGAAGGCGACCAGCAGAAACGGGGGGCGGGGGCGCAGCCGGGTGATCCGAGCCGGGACCAGCCGTCCGGCGCGATCCTGAAGCTGGACCACCAGACCGGTTGTGAGGGTCGGACAGGGGAACGCGTAGGGCCGCAGACGGAGTTCTCCGCCTACGCCGTGAGCCTTGACCAGACGACCGAGCGGAACAAGGCAGTCGGCGCCCGGCGTGTCATTTTTCTTCGACGATTTCAAGGACAACTTTGCGGTTTGTCCGTGAGGCTGCGGCATTGAGCAGCGTCCGGATCGACTTGGCAGTCCGTCCCTGTTTGCCAATGATCCGACCCAGGTCGTCCTTTGCCACGCGGAGTTCAAGAATCGAGGCGGTCTCGCCCGGTATTTCGTTCACCTCGACTTCGTCGGGATGGTTCACCAGAGCCTTGGCCAGGTATAAGACGAGATCCTTCATACGGTGTTCCCCGTGCGCTCTAGGCGACAGGTTCCTGCTCGGCTTTTTGAATCAGCCGCGCAACAGTGTCGGTCGGTTGAGCGCCGTTTTGGAGCCATTTTTTCAGTTTGTCTGTCTTGAGCTGCACCACGGCCGGATCTTTGGTCGGATCGTAGAACCCGAGCTGTTCGATAAAACGGCCGTCGCGCGGAGAACGCGAGTCGGCCGCAACAATACGATAAAAGGGACGCTTTTTGGCCCCGTGACGGGCCAGCCGGATTTTGACCATAGGTTGTTTCCTCTTACCCCCAGAATGAAAGCGATTTGCGCGCTTTATGGGCCTTCTTGGCCAGTTTACTCATTTTGCCCGGCCGGCCCGAGTGTTTGGCCGACTTGCCGGCCTTTTTTGGCAGCTGGCCCAGTTGACCGAGCTGGGCCAGATCGGCCCCGGCGGGTATATCACCGAGTTGGCCCATGCCGCCGAACTGGGACAGTTTGCGCATCATCTTCTTGGCTTCGGCATATTGCTTGAGGAAGCGGTTCACCTCGGCCACCCGGGTCCCGCTGCCGTTGGCAATCCGCCGCCGCCGGCTGCCGTTCAACACCTCGGGCCGCCGCCGTTCCTGTTTGGTCATGGACGAGATAATGGCTTCGACGCGCCGGAACTCTTTTTCGGCCTGGTCCATGTCGGTGTTTTGCATGGCCTTTTTGCCGCCCGGGAGCAGGGACATGAGGTCGGAGATCGAGCCCATTTTTTTGAGCATACGCATCTGCTCGGCAAAGTCGGCCAGGGTGAACTGGTTTTTGCGCAGCTTTTTTTCGAGCACCTCGGCCTGTTCCTGATCGTAGACCTTTTCGGCCTTTTCGATCAGCGACAGCACATCACCCATCCCCAGGATACGCGATGCGGCCCGGTCCGGATAAAAGGCTTCCAGGGCGTTGAGCTTTTCGCCGATCCCGATGAAGAGGATCGGCTTGCCGGTCACCGAGCGCAGCGACAGGGCTGCCCCGCCGCGGGCGTCACCCTCGACCTTGGTCAGAATGACGCCGTCGAGCGCCAGCTCGGTGTGAAAGCCCTGGGCGACATTGACCGCCTCCTGGCCGGTCATGGCATCGGCCACGAGCAGGATCTGATGGGGAGTGACGGCGGCCTTGAGCCGCCCGAGTTGCTGCATCAGATCGGTGTCGACCTGCTGGCGCCCGGCGGTGTCGATGATGACCACATCCGCCCCTTCGCGCCGGGCGGTGTCAACACCGGCGACCGCGATCCTGACCGGATCGGTGGCCGACCCATCGTTGGGCGTCGGATACACCGGCACCCCGACCTCTTCGCCAATGATGCGAAGCTGATCGATGGCAGCCGGGCGGAAGGTGTCGGCCGGCACCAGGTAGGGTCTGCGGGCCTGTTCGACCTTGAGATAGCGAGCCAGCTTGCCGGCAGTGGTGGTCTTGCCCGAGCCGTTCAGCCCGACGAGCAGAATCACGACCGGTGGGGCGGCCGACAGATTCAACTCGGCGTGCTGTCCGCCCAGCAACTCGATCAACTCGTCGTTGACGACTTTGACCAGCTGCTGGCCGGGCGACAGACCGGCCGTGACCTCCTGCCCCAGGACCTTGGTCTTGACCCGCTCGACAAAGTCGCGGACGACCCGAAAGTTCACGTCGGCCTCGAGCAGCGCCAGGCGCACTTCACGTAGCGCCTGCTCGATATTCTTTTCGGTCAATGTTCCCGGCCCACGCACCCGGCGCAGGACGGCGTCCAGTTTTTCGCTCAGCGCTTCAAACATAGGAATCCCAGGAGACGTACAGGGGGCTCCCCTCACATATAAAATGGCGACCGGAAAGTCAATCAATTCGAGCGGCGGCTTGCTTGCGTGCATACAGGAAATACGGTAGCTGTAGGTTGATGACGACCCAAGGAAAATTTCTCGTCGGTGTCGCCCTCATGATAGCGGCGGTTGGCTACCTGATGTATACCGGTATCCGTGAAACGAGCACCTATTACCTGACCCTGGAAGAATTTCTGCCCCAGAAGGACGCCTTGGCAAACGCCGGCGTGCGGGTCGCCGGGCGGGTCAAGAGCGGCTCGGTTGACTGGAACCCCAAGAATCTCAAGCTCAACTTCACCATGATCGGCCTCGACCAAAACGGCCAGCCAGTCGACACCCCGGACCGGGGTCTGGCCGTGCACTATCAGGGCGTGCTGCCAGACATGTTTGCCGAGGGGCGGGATGTGATCGTGGAAGGCGAGTACACGCCCGGAGCAGACACGCTGCACGCCACGACCGTCATGACCAGCTGTCCGTCAAAGTATGAGGCTGAACTCGACAAAGTGAACGCCGATAGCCAATCGCAGACATCAGCGTTCACTTTGCACCCGGCTTCGCTCTCCTGAGTGCTTCCGCCGTCCCTGAACCCGTATGACACATCTTGGTTCTCTTGCTTTGTATCTGGCCCTGGTGCTGGCGACCTATGCCGTGGCCAGCAGTCTGTGGGGCGCGCGGCAAGGCCGTCGGGTGTGGATCGCCAGCGGCACCCAGGCGGTGTATGCCGTGTGCGGCTGTGTGATCATTGCCTCAGCCGCCCTCATCCACGCCCTGCTGAGCGAAGATTTCAATGTCGAGTACGTGGCCAGCTACTCCAGCTCGACCTTGCCCATTCAGTATAAAATTGCCGCCTTTTGGGGTGGCCAAAAGGGCTCACTGCTGTTTTGGACCCTGATCCTGGTGTGTTTCAGCGCCATCGTCCAGGTCCAGAATCGGGACAAAAACCGGGACTTGATGCCGTATGTCACCGCCAGCCTGATGACCATCAGCCTCTTCTTTCTGGGTCTGCTGTGTTTTCTGACCCCCCCTTTTGAGCGGCTGACGTTTACCCCGGCTGAGGGCTCGGACTTAAACCCCCTGCTGCAAAACTACTGGATGACCATCCACCCCCCGGCGCTCTACCTGGGCTATATCAGCGCTGCCGTCCCGTTTGCCTTTGCCATGGCCGCCCTGGCGACCGGCAAGCTCGGCCCGGTGTGGATTCAGACCACCCGGCGCTGGGCGCTGACATCCTGGTTTTTTCTGTCAATGGGCAATCTGCTGGGCGGGCGCTGGGCGTATGAGGTCCTGGGCTGGGGCGGCTATTGGGCCTGGGACCCGGTTGAAAACGCGGCCATCATGCCCTGGTTTACGGCCACCGCCTACCTCCACTCGGTCATGATCCAGGAGAAGAAGAACATGCTCAAGGTGTGGAACATGGTGCTGGTCATCCTCACCTTTGCGCTGACCATCTTTGGCACGTTTTTGACCCGCAGCGGCGTGATTTCTTCGGTCCACTCGTTCACCCAGTCTGGTTTGGGCCCGTATTTCATGGCCTTTCTGGTGCTGGTCCTGGCCGGTGCGTTCGGCCTCCTGGTGTACCGTCTGCCCGAGCTCAAAAGCGACAACGAGCTGGACTCCATCGTGTCGCGCGAATCGGCCTTTCTGCTGAACAATCTGGTCTTTGTCGGCCTGGCCTTCGCCACCTTCTGGGGTACGGTCTTTCCGATTCTTTCGGAATGGGTGCGGGGCGTCAAAATCACCGTCGGACCGCCCTTCTTCAATCAGGTCAACGCCCCGCTGGGGGTCGTCCTGCTGTTTCTGACCGGCGTCGGCCCAGTCATTGCCTGGCGGCGGGCGAGCATCAAGAGTCTGCGGCGGAACTTCACCGCTCCGCTGGCGTGGGGGCTGACGACCGGGCTGCTCTTCTTTCTCTTTGGCTACCGCCACTACTACGCCGTGACCGTCTTTTCCATCGCCGGCTTCGTGCTGGGCACCATTGTCGTCGAGTTTTATCGCGGCACGCGAGCCCGCCAGGCCATGCTGGACGAGAGTTCGCCCCAAGCGCTGGGCAAACTGGTGAGCAAGAACCCGCGCCGCTACGGCGGCTATGTGGTCCACGTCGGCGTGGTGTTGATCAGCATCGGCATTGCCGGCTCGTCCTTTTTCAAACTCGAGGACCAACGCACGGTGGAAGACGGCCAGCGCTTTGAGATTGGACGCTACAGCCTGGAATACGCCGGCATCACGCCCTACGACGACGCCCACTACTCGGCCCAGATCGCCACCGTCAAAGTGTTTGTGGACGGGCGCCAGCTCGACACCCTGCGGCCGGAAAAACGGGTGTATAAAAAGCAGCAACAGCCGACTACCGAGGTGTCGATTCGCCCCAGCCTTTTGGAAGATCTCTACGTCGTGCTGGGCAGCTATGACGCTCCGTCGGGCCTGGCCACCTTTCAGGTCTTCGTCAACCCGCTCCTGTCCTGGATCTGGATCGGCGGCTTTGTCCTCATCCTGGGCACGTGTATCACCCTGGCCCCCAACCCGGCCGAACGCCAGGCTCTGGCCCTGGCCCGTACGACCGAACGTATGGAGGGAGAGGCTGTTGCCGATTAGCCGTCTGGTCCTGGTGTTGTGCGTCTTCGGCCTTACCCTGGGCGCCGGCCCGCGTCCCACCCAGACCGAGTTGGAGGAAGCCCTGACCTGCCAGTGTGGGTGCGGGCTCACGGTCCATAGCTGTAACCACTTGCAGTGCGGCTTTGCCATCCCCCGGAAACAAGAGATCGCCCAATTCCTGGCTGAGGGCAAAGGCCGTGAAGATATTCTGGCCGCCTTTGTCGCCGACTACGGGGAAAAGGTGCTGTCGGCGCCCACCACCAGCGGCTTTAACCTGGCAGCCTGGATTACCCCGTTTGCGGCCGTCCTGATCGGAGGGCTGGTGATCGTGGTGATGAGCCTGCGCTGGGCCAGGCGCAGACCGCCACCGGCACCGCGCACCGTCCCGGCCGCCGCCGACGCCTATCGGGAGCGCCTCAACAAGGAGCTGGCCGACTTTGACGACTGAGCAGGGGCGACGACCGCGTCGCCCATCAGCGTGAGACGCGTATGTCCTTTCCCCTGTATTTTGCCGGTCTGATGCTTATCGCCAGCGTTGCCGCGCTGGTCGCCCTGCCATTGCTGCGACCGGACCGGGTCAGGACCGACCGGCCGCAGCAGGTTAACGCGCCTGAACTGGAGCGCTGGCAGGGACAAAAAAGACAGGCCTACGCGGCCCTCAAAGAGGCCGAGTTTGACCTCCAAACCGGTAAGCTCACCGATGAGGACTATCGCGCGCTGCGTGAGAAGTATGAAGCCCGAGCCCTGGACGCCATGGCCCAGCTCGACCGGCTGGAGCGGAGCCAGACCGCTCGGGCTAGCGAGTCTTGAGGTTGAAGGCCTGGGGGCCTTTTTCGCCAGGGCGAACCTGGAATTCGACCTCGTCGCCCTCGCGCAGGTCTTCGAAATACATCTTGGGCGCCAGACGAGAGCTGTGGAAAAACACATCCTCATTGCCCTCATCAGGGGTGATAAAACCAAAGCCCTTGGCCTTGATGATCTTTTTGATTGTCCCGGTCATAGGTCCTCCCTGTTCGGTCCCTATGAAAGAATACCGCCCGGCCCGTGTCAAGCGAAACTCAGGCGGTCGGTCATGGCGCCCGGGGGGTGGGCGGCTCGGCTATGAACGGGTGTGTCGTAACGGCTGAAAATGTGCACAAAACGTTTGCCTGGACGCCGGTCCTGCACGGCGTTTCGTGCACGGTTGAGGCCGGACAGGCAGTGGCCGTATTCGGTCCCAACGGCGCGGGCAAGACGACCCTGCTGCGTCTCCTGGCCAGCCTGCTCAAGCCCTCGTCGGGCAGCCTGCGGCTGTTCGCGCTGCCGGCCGACGACCCGCGCGCGCGCAGACGTATCGGCTTTGTGGGCCACGACAGCTTTCTCTACCCCGACCTGAGCCCGTTTGAGAATCTGCGCTTTTATGCCCATGCCTATCGCCTGGACAACGGAGCGGCCCGCGTTCAGGCCATGCTCGAGTACGTCGGTCTGCAAGACTGGGCGACCACGCCGGTTCGCAGCCTGTCGCGCGGCATGGAGCAGCGCCTGGCCTTGGCCCGGGCTCTGCTGCACGAGCCCGATTTACTGCTGCTCGACGAGCCCTACACGGGTCTGGACGCGGACGCCCTGGAACTGTTACACACCAGCCTGCTGCAGGCCAAACAGGCCGGCAAGACAATCGTGTTCAGCAGTCACGATTTTGAGCGCGGCTTGGCCTTGTGCAGCCGAGCCCTGATGCTGTGCCAGGGCCGCATCATGTGGCAGTCGTCTGCCGACACGCCGTCGGTGGCCGAGTTGCGCGACATCTACACCGATCTCACCCGCCGCCCGACACGTGGCAGGCAGGCCTGAGCCGATGTGGGCGATTGTGTGGAAGGACGTGCAGCTTGAGCTGCGGACCAAGGAGCGGTTGGCGTCGTTCTTTGTGCTGGCGGTGCTGATCGTGCTGGTGTGGATCT
Organism: Desulfurellaceae bacterium; assembly: GCA_021296095.1. Lineage (NCBI taxonomy): Bacteria > Pseudomonadati > Campylobacterota > Desulfurellia > Desulfurellales > Desulfurellaceae > Desulfurellaceae bacterium. The sequence continues at coordinate 15,299 of JAGWBB010000064.1, forward strand.
TCGCCCTCGGCCCGGAACAGGCCCGCGACCCACACATCGGCGCGGCGGTGCTGTGGGTCGGGCTGCTGTTTGCCGGCATGCTGAGCCTGCAACGCAGCTTTCTGATTGAGCAGGAGCGGGGCTGTCTGTCAGGTTTGCTGCTGTGCCCCATTGCGCCGAGTGACATCTTTGTGGCCAAGCTGCTCGGCAACATTGTTTTTCTGTCGCTGGTCCAAGCGATTGTCGTGCCGATCACCATTGTGTTGTGCGGCCTGCCGGTGTCGTGGTCTCTGCTCGGCCTGCCGCTTATCGTTCTGCTGGGCATTATCGGCTTTTCAGCCCTGGGGACCATATTTGCCGTCCTGGCCGTGCGCACCCGGGCCGGTGAGGTACTCTTTCCCCTGGTGTTGTTACCGCTCCTCGTCCCCCTCCTGCTGTCAGCCGTCCAAACCACAGGCGCGCTCCTGAGCGGCGGAGAGTGGACGGGGGTGTGGTTACGGGTCTTGATCGCTTTTGATGTCGTCTTTGTGGTGGCCGGCTGGCTGCTGTTTGGGCAGGCGGTGTACGAGTAAGAGCCACGGCGGTCGGCGGGAGGAATACGCATGAAAAAATTTGCCCCGTTTGCCGATACGGTCTTGCCCTGGCTGAGCTGTGTGTCCATGCTGGTCGCCCTGGGCATGATTTTTCTGTACGCCCCGACGGAGAGAAATCTGGGAGTCGTGCAGCGCATTTTCTACTATCACCTGCCCGCCGCCTGGAATGCCTTTGCGGGATTTTTCATTGTGGCCGGGGCCAGCGTCGCCTTCTTATGGAAGGGCGAGCGCAGGACCGACCTGCTGGCCCGGGCTGGAGCCGAGGTCGGCATGTTGTTTTGTACCCTGTTCATCGTCACCGGTTCGGTCTGGGCCAGGGCCAGCTGGGGCGTATGGTGGACCTGGGACCCCCGGCTGACGATGACGCTCGTCCTGTGGGTTGTGTATGCCGCGTATATTCTGCTGCGCCAGCTCGGCGGCGACACCGAACACGTAGCCCGCTACGCCGCAGTCCTGGGCATTGTCGGGGTCTTCAACATTCCGCTGCTGTACCTCACCATCCGTCTGTGGCGGGGCATTCACCCCAAGGTTGAAACAATGGCACCGCAGATGGCCTGGACGCTGCTGGTGTGCAGCGCCGCCTTCCTGGTATTGTTTGCCTGGATCATGTGGCTACGCCTGCGCGGGCTGCACATGACTGCCGAACTGGACGCGCTACGGCGTCAGGCCGTGGCTGCCTCCTGAGCCTGGAAGAGAACCGACATGTGGTATCTGTTTGGCGCGTTCAGCGCATTCTGGTTGATCGTCTTCGTGTATATGTTCTCTCTCTCCCGCCAGCAGAGCCGGCTGTCCCACGAGCTGGAGACCTTGCGTAAGACGCTGGAGTAGAACTGAAACCTTGGCATAGTGTGGAAAGAGCCAGGGAAGGTATTTGTTGTTATGGGCGAGGGACACCGAGCTGCTCGCAAATGGTCCGAGCGGTCGTGTTCTTAATCTCCTGATGACGTGGGACAGCGACGCACCGGCCAGTCTCGGGATTCCGATAGATCGTGTGTTTAGCGCCTTCTCGATCAAGGTAGCAACCGTGACGCTCCAGGTGCCGGAGCAATACCCGCCGCTTCATGCCGCCGGGATTTCCACCCGGAGCGTTTCCCACATCGCATTCCCGGGAGCGTCTTTCCTGGCATTCTCGCGATAGCTCTGAACAAGCAGTGCAATCGCCTCTTTGATCATCTCCCTCGCCTCTTCTATATTCTCTCCCTGGGTAACCGCGCCCGGCAGCTCAGGTACGGTCGCCATAATCCAGCCATCTTCAATAGTTTGGTAGACTACTGTGTACTCCCGTTGCATGGGACAGTCTCCTCCCATTCGAAGAGCGGCAAGCCGAAATATCGCTCGTCAGTCTCCTCTGTTTTACGCTTTCCGTAAATCGGTTGGTCTTTGTCAAGAATCGCTCATGTTCACAATGATACAAGCCCCGGACTCTTCAACAACTCGACAAAAGTGGGCAAGAGGGGTTCGGCCATAGGCGTATTTCAGTTCCCGTCCGATTCTCTCAGTTCCTGCTGCGCCTCCTCGACCAGCCCTTCGACAAAGGTCCGGTACTCGTCCAGCCTGGCCTGAGTCGTGGCCTCAAAGCGCAGGACCAGAACCGGCTGGGTGTTCGACGCCCGGACCAGTCCCCAGCCGTGCGCAAACCTGACCCGCACCCCATCGATATCGGTGATGTCATGGCTGCCACGCACGCGCTGACAGACCCGCTCGGCAAGGGCAAACTTGAGATCATCCGGGCAGGGCAGCCGAATCTCGGGCGTGGTTACAGACGACGGCAGGTCGGCCAGCAGCCGGCTCAGGTCGGCGCGGCTCGCCAACTCCAGCATCCGGCACGAGGCATAGATCGCGTCGTCATAGCCGAAATAGCGGTCGGCAAAAAACAGGTGACCGCTGCAGCGCCCCGGTCTCACGCATCTTGGCTTTGAGCAGCGCGTGGCCGGCTTTCCACATGACGGGCCGCCCACCCCGTGCCGCCACCTCGTCAAACAACGCCTGGGAACACTTGACCTCAGACACGACCACGGCGCCGGGATGGCCGGCCAGGATGTCACGCGCGAACAGGATCATCAGCTCGTCGCCCCAGACGATACGTCCGCTCGGACCGACCACGCCGAGGCGGTCGGCGTCGCCGTCGTAGGCCAGGCCGATCTCGGCCCCGGTCTGTTTGACCATCCCGATCAGCTGCTCCAGGTTTTCGGGCACGGTCGGGTCAGGATGATGGTTGGGGAAA